>CBDUSK010000046.1:0-9138 GCA_965369915.1 uncultured Phycisphaerae bacterium | reverse complement strand
AAAAAATTAACTATTTTTTAGTTGCCTTCAAAAAGTGTACGCCAGATGAAATGTGGACATTAGATAAAAAGAAGAGTAGGGTGCTTACTACAACCACTATAAACGGTTTGATTTATTGTCTGAGGAAATTAGCTGAAAACAATAAAATTCGAAGTATAAGTTATTATGAAAAAAAATTACAAAACATCGACATTGAGTTCTCGCCTGAAGAATATGAATATAAATCAAGCCACTGGAATGAACTAGGTCAAGAAATATATGACCAGTGTTTTAGTTGATGAAATAATCAACGCCCATGGTGGGTGGCTGATAAAATAGGAAAGGAGAATTAGAATGGATGAAGAAAATAGTATCAAGCATTGTTTTAGGCTTAGAGTTGCAGGAGACGAAGAGCCTACAATCTTCCTGTGGCCTATTCTTCCAGAAAGTGTTCAGGATATTCAGGTACTAGACTCCGGAGGGGCCAGCGTTACTGTAAAGTTGTGGAATGGAGATTCCATTACACAGTCTGTAATGGAGTCGAAAGAAAAAATCGAAATGATGATTGCCAAGTGCCGGCAACTAGATGAAGAATGTCAGGACACCTTGTGCTGATAAAAACTAAGTTTTCGACGAGGATGACGAAATCGGCCCAGGCCGATCTCTGCATCACATATGTTTACTGATCGGGGTTTTGGTCCCAGACAGTCTCTTGTTGTTCGGTAATTTGGCCTTCGCCGGCATGGGCCTTCGGTGTGCCGGAGATCGATCTTACCGCAAAGAACAGGTACAGCAGTGCCGCGGCCGGATATAAATAAACCGGTATGGAAGCGTCGCCGATGCCAAGAGCCGTGCTGACTATTATGCATGGTGTTACGGCGACAACCGCTAAACGGATCAAGGCCGCATACGACAGTGCCGTTTTGCAAGATAAAGCAAACAGCAGTCCTATAGCTGCGTATATCAGGGCCTGAACGACCCTGTACGCGTAGGAGCCTAACAGGGCAAAGGGATATATTAGTACAACCAGAAACTTTCTGACGATGTGTGACCAGCCGGTAATTCGTTCGCTGTTCAAAATAAAATGTTCTACTTTTGACAGGTCAATTGTTTGAGTCTCGAATTCGTTCTTTTTCCACATTACTTTAGTTTTGGTCAGCAGGCAAACAGCATCCGAGTCTTCCAGGGATTCGATCGTCCCGGTGGTGTCGATGATCGCCAGCGGCTCATCGCTGTCGGGGTCCTTGATATAATACGGCTGAGTTTCTTCTATCGATACCAGGCCGTCGGTAATCGTAATTTCCGGGACCTGGTTGACAATGGCAGGGGCTTCATTGTTGATAAAATCCGCAAGACCGACGTGCCTCTTGATCATTGTCGGTATCCAGCAGATGGCCAGAAGCAACAACAGATATGAAAAGTTTACTCCTTTCCAGTTCCGGCCTACATCGATATACAGCTTTTTTGAGAAAAACGACAGGACCGGCACATGAAAAATCGAATACATTCTCATAATTATACGCCTTTCTTTTAATGCAACTATCAATGTTTTATTTTTTCGCCTGTTGGGCTCGGTTTATGAGTACCGCTGAGAGGATGAGGACGCCTCTTACGACGAACTGCCAGTATTCGCTAATGTTGAGGAGTGTCATTCCGTTAACGAGAACGCCGAGGAAGATGACACCGATGAGTGTTCCCCAGACCTTTCCTACTCCGCCCATGAGGCTTGTTCCGCCGATGATGACAGCGGCGATGATCTCAAGCTCCCAGCCGGTGGCGGTAGTTGCGGTGCCTGACATTATCTCAGCCGACTGCATGACTCCGCTGAGTGCGGCAAGGCATGTAACGATGCCCATGACGAGGACCTTTACGCGGACAACGTTTATACCGCTGAGGCGTGCTGCTTCGAGGTTGCCGCCGACGGCGTAGATGCTTCGGCCGAAGGTGGTGTAGTTCATCAGGACGAGGACGACGATAAAAACTATCAGGAAGACGATGGCGGGGAAGGGTATGCCGAAGAGGTATCCGCCGCCGAGGAAGTTGTACCATTCGGGGAAGGAAGAGACGGGAAAGCCGTTGGTGATGAGAAAGGCGCTGCCGCGAAGGGCGGTCATCCAGGCGAGGGTCGTGATAAAGGTCGGGACGCCGAACCTCATGCGGATATAGCCGGTGACAGAGCCGATGCAAAAGCCGACTGCAAGACTCGCGACGATGGCGAGAGTAACCGCCAAGGGCATTGCCATGCCGGCACCGGCGAAAGTTTTTGTAAGAACGGCGGTGAGACAGCCGGCAAAGGCGACAGCGGAACCTACGCTGAGGTCGATCTCGCCGGAGATGATGACCATTGTCATGCCGAATGCGATGACGCCCTGCATGGAGACGTTGCGGAGGACGTTGAGCATGTTGTCGGTGGTGCAGAAGCCCTGTGCCTTGAAGGCGAGAACAACACAGAGAACAAGCAGTACGATCTCGAGGATCGAACGTTTCGCAAGGGTTGTTATCTTATTCGGCATTTTTCGCCTTTCGCTGGCCATTAATTTTCCATGCACATCACGAATAATTCATCGGGAGTAATTTTGGCGGGGTCAATCCGGTCGACTATGCGGCCTTTTTTTATTATCAGTATGCGGTGGCAGACCTCGAGGAGTTCTTCGAGTTCGGTGGAGACAAAGACCGAGCTTATGCCTTCTTTGCTGAGGTCCCACATTACCTGGAATATTTGCTGTTTGGCCTGTACGTCGATCCCTCTTGTGGGCTCATCGAAGAGTATGACCTTCGGCTCGGTGCCGAGCCAGTTGCCGACGACGACCTTTTGCTGGTTGCCGCCGCTGAGCGAGGAGACTTCGTCTTCGATGTCGGCGACTTTGATATCGAGCTTTTTTATTTGTTTATCGGCGACGTTCCTTTCACGAGTTTTGGTTGTGAAGCCTTTCGTGGATATACGGTCGAGACTGGCGAGGGTCATATTGGCACGGGTGCTCAATATCTGGATGAGGCCTTCTTCCTTGCGGTTCTCGGGAGTAAAGGCGACGCCGAGTTTTTTCATTCTCTCGGGAGTTACCGCGGTGAGGGTTTTTCCTTTGATAATAATTTCGCCTTCGTCGAAAGGTTCTGCGCCGAAGACAGCTTTCAGTAGTTCGGTCCTTCCTGAGCCCAACATCCCGGCGATACCGAGGATCTCGCCTTTATAGAGTGTGAAGTTTATATCTTCGAATTTACCTTTTTGCGTAAGGCCCCTGACTTCGAGGACGGGTTCAGTGCCTGCGGTCAGATCGCGGGGTCTTTGTTTCTGGATGATCTCGCCGAACATCATGTTGACGATCTTTTCGCTGGTGGCATCGGCTATCTCGATCGTGCCGATGTATTTGCCGTCTCGAAGAACGGTAACGAGGTCGGCGATCTGCGAAAGTTCCTGCAGCCGGTGAGTGATATAGATCACAGCGACGCCTTTTTGTGCAAGCTGTTTTATGAGCCGAAATAGACTTTCTGTTTCATGGTGGGCAAGGGCGCTGGTCGGCTCGTCTAACATAAGGGCTGAGGGTTTAAAGGACATGGCCTTTGCGATCTCGACGACCTGCTGCTGGGCAACTCCAAGTTCGGACGCTTTTGCCTTAACGTCAAGTTGGACCTGCATATCGTCGAGGACGGCGCGAGCCCGGGTGAAGGCTTCGGGCCAGTCGATCAGGCATTTGCCGAGACCTTTTCGCTTTGGCAGACGTCCGAGAAGGATATTCTCGGCAACGGTCATCTCCGGGACAAGACTAAGCTCCTGGTAAACGGTTGCGATGCCTTTATCGAAGGCGTCTTTCGGTGAGTTAAGTTTTACCTGGTTTCCTTCTACGAGGATCTTTCCGCGTGTAGGGGAGATGGCACCAGCTAACATTTTTACGAGCGTGCTTTTGCCGGCGCCGTTCTTGCCGATAAGCGCATGGACCTTTCCTGCCTCGAACTCTATGGTCATATCGTCAAGGGCGAGCGTGCCGGGGTATTCTTTTCGCAACTTAACCGCTTCAAGCATCTGCTATCCTTTGTTCATCAACTCCTGAAGCTCTAATTTGAACAGAATGACCCCTTTAACATCGTCCCTTGAAAGCACGAAAGCCGGGATCACAACCTGCTTTTCGACGGCTTGGCCCTTTAAGGCTTTTAGTGCAGCTTCGAGTCCCATCGTACCTATCTCGTAGGGTTTTTGCCCGGCGATCGCCTGGAGGATATTATCCTCTGAGAGTAAAAAGCCGATAAGCTGTTCGCTGGTGTCGGTGCCGAAGACGGCTATTTTGCCGGCTTTGCCGGAGTTCTTGACGGCCATGACCGAACCGACGGTCCCGCCTTCGTTGGCGGCCCAGATGATATCTACATTGGGGTTGGCTGTGAGGATGTCACCGACTTTTTTGATCGCCATTTCCGCGAGCCAGGCATCCTGTTCGGCAACGATCTCGACGCCGGGCAGCTTGGTAACTTCGCTTTTAAAGCCTCCGCTGCGCTGGTCGCTTTGCTCGGGGACCTGGGACCTGTAAGCAAGGATGGCGATTTTAGCTTTGCCGCCTAAATTCTCTTCGATATATTTACGAGCGAACTTACCGCACTGCGCGCCAAGATCGAATTGATCGCTTTCGATCGTAGAAACAGCTATGTCGCTTTCGATAGGAGAATTCTGCAAGACGATCTTTATTCCCTTTTTATGTGCCCTTTCCAACGCCGTGACCGAGGCGGTCTTACTTATCGGAGAGACACATATCGCATCGATCCCGCGGGCGATATACGTGTTTATCAGTTGTATTTCCTTGTCGGGCTTGTTGAGACTGTTGGCCTCGAAAAATTCCGCCCCGTTCTTTTCAGCGGCATCACGCATGCCGAACAGGACAAGGCGGAAGAACTGGTCTTCCTGGAAGACGATGCCGGCTATCTTTGGTTTGTCCGGCTCTTCGGTACCGGCGTCTTTTTTAGCACAGCCGGTAAAACCTGCGCAACATATAAATACGACCGCAATGACAAGTATTGTCTTTTTCATAATAACCTCCCTTAGAGCCCCAAAATTAACACAAGATATTTCAAACACAAATCCGTCTGTGAAATGCTACGGCAAGACGTCAGTTTTGTCAACAGTTTCTGCGCAAGTGGGTTTCGGAGGTTGATCAGGCAAGGAAATCGACATACATGCCCAGGGGGAATTGGAAGTTCTCGGTGTAGAGTCCGAGCTTTCGGCCAAGCCTTACTTTTGCGGCGTTAAATTTCCTTTTTACCCTGACGGTAAACGGTTCGCCGGTTTTGGGGCGGAATCTTGTTCTCCGGGCCCGGGCGGAATGCAGCCGGTTGCCGTTGCCGCGTTTTTTACCGCCCGGCAGAGGCGGCTGGCGCAGGGCAAGGTTGGCCGGCCCAAAAACATTTCCATCTATAATTTCATTCATTCAGTCTTTGCCGGTATTGGTTAAAGCCGCCGTATCTTTATTAAAACAATATCCTCGACTGCATTTTTATTATGGCCGAGGACTCCGGATACGCGTGGAAGCTCCTGATGGAAAGTTTGTCGGTGTGTGCTTCGAAATCCATATAGCTGAAAGGTTCCATGCCGTTGACCGCTGACTTGGGGAAGGCAACGAACATGCCATGGTCGCGGGCACTTCGCTCGAGGTTTTTGTGACTTTGCAGGTACAACTCTTCGGTCATGTTCTCTATACTCAAGCCGCTGAAGTAGTTCAGGCTGCGGTTAAGAGAGCACCTGTGTTTTTTTTGCTCGTCGAGCCTGAAGCGTTCGATGAGTCCGGCTTTGGGAAGTAGCAGGCCCGAATCGGATATAAGTTCTGTGACGACATTTTTGCCAGCCAGGACGGTGATCACGTGGCCGGAGCCGGTGATCCAGATAAGGACTTCGTACTTTTCGCAGGTGAAACGCTGCCGGGCGTAGATGTGAAAAAGTTCCGGATGTACGCCCCTTCGATATAATGAAAAGAACAATTCGGCGATAACGAGTTCGGCCTTTGATATTTCCATTCGCTGCTCCTGCCAAAGTCAAGATTATGAGGCTCTAAGTACGGACAGAGACTGTGCTGCCCGCAATCCGGTTTAAAAGTGCAAAAGATGTGCCAGGCTAAAGACAAAAACGTAAATTGCAGTATACGCCGCTTAAAGGCGGGCCGGTGAAAACGATGAGCGGTATAACGGGAAAAAATTTCCGGTAAGTGCGGAAGTTTTTTCCGGTTACAGGTAAGTCAGTTCGCGGGCAATTGCTTCGGCGGCGTTAAGATTTGCCATGTTTTTAGCGGCGCGAGCCATCTGCCGGAGCTTTTGGTCGTCCTGCATCAGGTTGATGAGATTTTTGCAAAGGATCTTCGCGGTCTGCTCGGTGTCTTTTGTGTCACGGACAATGACAGCGGCGCCGGCGCCCGCGAGTTTTGATGCGTTTTTGTACTGGTGTCTGTCTTTGTGGTAGGGATACGGAAGGCAGATCGCAGGTGCCCCGGCAGCAGCGTATTCGGCGATGCTTACCGCGCCCGCTCTTGCTACAATCAGGTCGGCAGCTGCCAGCAAATCCGGCATATCATCATAATAATCGAGCAGTTTATGTTCGATCTTTGCATTTCGGAAACCGGCCTGAACGTGGGCGAGATTATCTTTGCCGGTAATGTGCACGATCTGCCAGGTGTCGGCAAAATCGGCTAAGTAGTCCAGGAGTTCGCATACGGCGTTGTTTATATTGGCAGAGCCGCTCGAAGCGCCGGTTATAAGAAGGACCTTTTTATCCGGGTCAAGCCCAAGATCATCGACGGCCCTTTTTTTGTCAGCTTCCATAAAGGCCTTTCGCAAGGGACAGCCGACGAGGCGGACCGCGGCTTTTGTTTTCGGGAAGAACTTTTCTGTTTCGGGAAACTGCACGAATATCCGCTTTGCGAAACGCCCGAGCAGCCTGTTCGCCCTTCCCGGCAGGAAATCGACGTTGAGCATGGCGATGGGAATGTCGAGTTTGTTCGCGGCCAGCACTACCGGGGCCGAGACGAATCCGCCGAGGCTGACCACGACGGCGCGTTTTCTTACGGGAGTAAGAATAGTTTTTGCAAGGCGATAACTTTTTAATAAGGACACGGCGAAAGAAATGAGTCTGTCGGGTCTCAGTGAAAAACCTTTGGCTGGAAGGGTAACGAAGTCAAAACCAGTCGGTGACAGTATCTGTGAATCGATAGGGCGGCAACTGCAGAAAAAAGAGATTGCCGAACCGGGTTGGTTATCGCGAATATATTCAGCAACTCCGATAGCGGGATATATGTGACCGCCGGTACCGCCGCCGGCAAAAAAGTAACACCTGCTGCCAGCGTGAATATCTTTGGTGCCGGTGCCGACGAGGCCGGGCGGTTTTATTTTATCTCTGTCAGAGGCAGGGCCGTTCATTGTTCAAGCTCTCCGGCGGCGGTCCGTTTAGCGATATTGAGCAGTACCCCCGCGGCCGCGGCACAGAGCAGCATGCTCGTTCCGCCGGCACTTATAAACGGCAGGGGAATTCCCTTTGTCGGCAGGACAACGGTGACGACGCCGATATTTATTGCGGCCTGGATAGCGAGTGTAAGTACGATCCCTCCGGCCAGGATACTGCCGAACGTCTCCTTGCAGCGCAGGACAAGGATAATACCGAGCACGACGACAAGGGCAAAGATCGCCACGACAAACGCCGCTCCGATAAAGCCAAGTTCTTCCGCTATTATCGAAAAGATAAAATCGGTCGTATCTTCGGGAAGATGTCCGTATTTGGAGATCCCACGGCCGAGCCCTTTGCCCCAGAACCGACCGCTGCCGATCGCGATAAGTGACTGCCGGGTCTGGTAGAGAGCGTTATTGGCAACGTCAGGATAGAAGAATGCTTTGAGACGGTCGATCCTGTGAGGCGAAGAGATAATCGCAAAATAAAAAACAGGCAGCAAAACGGGCAGTGGTGTAAGAAAATGCCACCAGCAGGCGCCTCCGATCAGCAGCATCAGAAAAGTCAGCATGGCGATAAAGGCCGCGGTACCGAAGTCCTGGGTGACAATGAGAGCTATGACTAAACCTGCGATAATGCACAACGGGACGAATCTTTTCCAGTACAACTTTATCGTTTCTGCGAATCTATCGACAAAGGCCGCCAGGAAAAAGACCAGGGCCCATTTTGCCAGTTCCGAAGGCTGAAAACTAAACGAGACAGGACCCAGCCTGATGGATAACCAACGGAGGGCACCATTTTTTTCGGTCCCGATGCCCGGTATAAGAACGAGCACAAGCATGAATATAGCAAGTATCAATAGATACGGTGTAATTGATCCGGCCACGGGGTTGGTGCGGAAGCTGAATCTTCTGTAGTCTATGTTCTTTACTGCGTACATAACGGCAACGGCAAAGGGGAAAAAGAAGAGCTGCTTAAAGATGGTAAAGTCGAAAAACCGCTGCAGTTCATAATCACTTTTAACATCGGCCCCGGCCGAGTAGACAAAGACGGTCCCTGTAGCCATAAGGACAAGTACACAGGCCTCGATAATAGGGCCAACGGCACTGATATTCGGTGTTTTTGACATTACCTGCGGCATATTATACAGGTTATTTCGGCAGGAGCGAATGATATGAGTGAAAAAAACACATCTGGCCGTCAAAAATTTGAAACCATCACAGGCTCGCTGGGGATCGTGAATACTGGTATTTAAGTCGGTCTGCTGCGGCCGGAATATACTGTAGAGATGAGATAGTTGGATTTTTTTCCGGAAAAATGGAAAAAAATACGATTTTGGCGGCTTTTTCAGCATTGAAACAGAAAAATTGTCGAACAATTCGGGGTATCAGCCGATAATAAAGAAGTAAGGAAATAAAATGTCAAAGAATTATGGAGAAAAGATCATGAAAAAGCTCGTTATTTCGGTCCTTTTAGCGGTATTATTCATTCTGTCAGCAGGCGTTGTCAATGCCGAGGAAAAGAAAGCAGGCGATAAGAAATTAGTCCCGACGAGAGGGGTTGATCCCGAAAGAAGATTCGGCGGTGAGCGGCGCCCTGCTCGGCAGAGAGAGCGCTATAACCGCAGAGGCCGCACAACAGAACTCAGAAGTCAGTTGCAGAAAGTGGATGAAGGCGTCAGGATTCGACAGGTCGAACACAAAAAATTTATCGACGAATTAGTCTCGATAAAGAAGCTGGCGATTAAAGAA
>CBDUSK010000045.1:0-9211 GCA_965369915.1 uncultured Phycisphaerae bacterium | reverse complement strand
TCCTCGGTCGCGATATATTCTACATGCCAGTCAAGAAAGAGATAATTACTTCCCTTCTTGTGCCTTTCCTTTGCGACACGTCTGGCATGTTGTTGTCCCTCGACCGTAGAGCCCGGCAGATGGACCGGCTTAAAAACATCAATCCAACCCAGATGGGGACTGTTCTCATCCTCTATGATAGGCCGCCAGTCCCCGTCTTCATTATCTGCCATATACACCGTAAACTGCGGACGCTTGAACGTCTTCAGCTTCGTTGGCTTGTTAATTTCCTTTCCGTCAGAGCCGCTGTCGTAAAAGGTCCAGGAGTTGACAACATAACACACCGTCTGTCGCTTATCTGGAAAGCTCTTACACCGGTACATCTTAACATCGCGATAATCGCCCGTGTTACCCTCATTGCCAATGTAAGGCAGAAAGAGTTTATACCACGTATCGACACTGCCCCCGCGGGGGATGTAAGTTTCGTATGCCTCGGCATAAAGGATCGCAGCCAAGCCGATCTGGCGCATATTGCTCCGGCAGATGACGGCTTGGGCCTGCTTTTTGACCTCTTTAAGGGCCGGCAGGAGGATGGAAAGCAGCAATGCGATGATCGCGATGACCACCAACAATTCAATGAGTGTAAACGCCTTATTCGGTTTCACAGCAACTAAGTTCCTTTCAATCCCTCGACCAAAAATCAGGTGCCGGAAGTTTAAAGAAATGGGCAGGGAAATGCCGATTAATATAATCAGCTAAAATGTACAAAAACCTACTGCCCGCATATTTCATGGCTTGAAATTCGAATCAACGTTACAGGCGCTGATTAACAAAAACGGGAAACTAACATGGAAGTGCGGGTGGTTTTTTATCCAAATCCAGCCGAACTAACAGCTATCAATATATACCCCTTATAATAGCACAGAACAGGTTGCAGAAGTAGATAAAAATAAAAAAAATTGAAATTTTCGGAATTTTGTTCGGTTTTTGTTAGGGTTTTCGAGGTGGTTTTGCCGATAGATAATAAGCAGGAAATCATCACATTTGGCAAAAGGCGAAAAGCATGAAGCAGAATCGATTCGGTAAATACAACCTCGGCGTGGATGAGCCGGTATGTAAATTCGGGCCTGGCGGAGATTTTGTGAGGGACTGGCCCGCAAGGAAAAAGGCTGCTAAACAGAAGGAAAACCCGCTCAGCAAGGTACTTACAACAATCGCAGAGATATTAGGCACTACAATTCGTCCGGAATTGCCGGCCGTGGCGGACGGACATTGGGATATCGGTATTAATAAGCTGTTCAAAGGGAGCCCATTCAAGGAGGAAACATCAGGTGCAGATAACAAATCCAACCGAAACGATCAGTCCGCGTCAACTGGAAGTGTTAAATCAAATAGCAACGTTCGAGCTGAGCCGTTGCTATTCGCCGACGATCGCGGAGCTGGCAGGAAAGTTAGGCGTAAGCCGAACTACCGTATTCGAACATATCGACGCACTTCGAAGAAAAGGGTTTCTGCGCAGCTCGAAGGGCAGGGCACGCTCTTTGAGATTAACGGCGCGAGCCAGCCAGCTGCTTAAAAAGGACGCGGAAATTTATTCTGACGGCAGGAGCGAAGGGCTCCGTCTTTTAGGCAGAGTCGCAGCTGGTGTTCCCATCGAAGCTATCGAGAACAGCGAGAGCCTGTCGCTAAGGTCGATGTTCGGCGACGGGGACGATATGTTCGCCCTGGAGGTTTCGGGCGACAGTATGATCGACGAGGGTATCTACACGGGGGATATGGTCATCTGCAGAAAAGCTTCGGGTGCATATAACGGGCAAATGGTAGTAGCCATCGTGGATAATGAAAACGCGACTCTGAAAAGATTTTATAAGGAAGAGACCCAAGTTCGGCTCGAAGCGGCAAATCCGGCCTATGAGCCTATATATTCGGACAATTGTCGGATAGAAGCGGTCGTGGTCGGGATGCTCAGAAGATTGTGAATTAAGAAATTCGTTTTAATTTCGGTCCAGTAACCTCTTTGTATTCCTTTATGAACTGGAGCCACTGCGACCAGCTTTTTCGGTATGTTTCTCCGGAATGGAGAAATCCATCATTGTGAGTTCCGAAAATCTCTACAAACTCTTTGGGCTCATTGGCGGCATCGTATAGCCTGAGGCCGAATTCGAACGGAATGACCTCGTCGTTTCGGCTGTGTATTATCATGACGGGACAGTTAACCTGACGTATATAATCGATCGTATTATACCTAAACGTCGCAAACAGACGGATCGGCATATATGGGTAGAACTTTTTTCCGATATCGATATACGAAGTAAAGCTGCTTTCAACGATCAGGCCCTTCGGCTTGACTTCAGCAGCCAGATAAGAAGCGATGCTGCCCCCGAGCGACCTGCCGAAAATTATGATATTTTCCGGTGCGATGCCTTTGGTTTTTGTAAGCCATTTCCAAGCGGCGCGAGCATCGAGATATGTTCCGTCTTCGGAGGGTTTGCCGGGGCTTTTTCCGTAACCTCGGTAATCGAAGATAAAGCAATTGAGCCGGAGCTCATTGAGGAGGTTTAACGAGTCGAGCCGATGGGCCATGTTTCCGCCATTTCCGTGGCAAAACAGTACTGTCATCTGCGGGTTTTCGGCGGGCACATACCATCCTGTAAGTTTTAATCCGTCCTCGGTTTTGAAAGTTACCGGCTCATAGGTCAGTCCGATGTCGCCCGGATCGTAGGGTACCTCCCGAACGGGGTAGTACAGAAAAGTCGGCTGCAGAAAGTACAGTGACCATCCGAGGATGGAGTATGCTATCAATATTACGAGTGCTATTGACAACCATACCGACATGATCCGTCCCTTTCGAAATTCAAAGAATAAACTCCTTGCCAAGATCACAAAAAGCAATACCAGCAGTATATATCGCCAAGCCACAATAGCTGTTATCCCCAAAAAGCAAATCCGGCTAACACAGGTTATCGAATATATCTATATTTTCAAGGGCAAAAAAGCGAAATTATGGTCCTATTTTAATTTGCCCCGAGCCGTAAGACAAGATAGAATTTTACGGTAATGATTAAAAGACGAACGACCCGAATAGTCAAGATAGAATCCGTAAAAATCGGCTGGACCGAGCCTGTGGTCGTCCAGTCGATGACGAAGGTCCCTACAACGGATATAGCGGGGTGTGTGCGTCAGGTGAGGAGGCTGTCAGCGGCCGGGGCCGGGCTTGTTCGTATCGCTGTGCCTACAAGAGCTGACAGCGCGGCATTCGCGAAGATCGTCGCCAAGGTCGATGTGCCGCTGGTGGCGGATATCCATTTTTCACCCGCCAGGGCGATAGAGGCTATCGAAGCGGGTGCGGCAAAAATCCGCCTTAACCCGGGCAATATCAAGAAACGCAAGGACATTTTACGCATAATCGACGCAGCAAAAACGCATAAGACCGCGATCAGGATCGGCGTAAACGAAGCGAGCATCCGGGAGCTGAAGGCCAAATCCCGGGATATTCCCGCAAATCAACGTGTTCGGCTCATGGTCCGTGAGATGAAGCGATATGTTCGGTTATTCGAGTCCAGGAAATTTTCGAACCTTGTGCTTAGTGCCAAGAGCGCGGACACAGTCAGGACGATAGAGGTAAACCGGGCGATAGCACAGGCGTATAATTATCCGATCCATCTTGGGCTGACGCATGCGGGGCTTTGCGAGGATGCGAAAATAACTTCGGCGGTCGCGATAGGTACACTTCTGGCAGAGGGGATCGGCGATACGATACGTGTAAGTGTTGCGGGAGACCCGGTACAGGAAGTGCTGTTAGGCAGAGAAATATTAAGATCGCTGGGTCTGGCTTTTGACAATAAGCCTGAACTTATCGTCTGCCCGACGTGCGGGAGATGCCAGATCGATGTTGTAAAGCTTGCCAAGCAGGTGAAAAAGCTCTTGAAGAAAATCGATAAGCCTTTGCGTGTAGCAGTGATGGGATGCGTAGTGAACGGGCCCGGTGAAGCGGCGGACGCGGACCTTGCAGTATGCGCGGCAAAGGGAAAGGGGTATATCTATCGTCACGGCCGAAAAAAAATGACGGTTCCGGAAAAGAAAATTTTAAAGGCGCTCGCTGCAGAGCTTGAAAAGTTCTGAATCACGTTAAACAATAAGGACAGCTAAGAGATCGAAGCAATTTGTGCTGCGATATTCTCACACGAAGGCACATACGACGGGCCGAACATCCAGACATGAAGCATCATCGTGTTCAGCCAGTAGATGAGAGACCTGTTATTGAAACCTGCGCGGAGGGCATGGCGTTTAGTATATTCGTTAAAGAACGTCTCATCGGCAGTCGAGAAAACACGCAGATATGCCAGTTCATATTCTACGTCCGCAAACCGAGCACTAACATCAAGAAAAGCAGTTATCGCCGGTTTATCGGGATCGGTATCATCGATCATGATATTGTTTGCCCAGACGTCGCCATGTATTAACACGGGACGGTCGTATTCAGGCAGCCACATCTGAAGTTCTGACAGCATTTTCTCGATCGTTCTGCGTGAAGCCGAACTAAGCAGTGAAGCGCATTTGGAAAAATTTTCTTCGATCTGCGGCGCAAAAATATCCAGCCACCGTTCGGGGCCGGCAGCAGCAAGGGCACTGCCGTAAGTATCGCGTGTAATATCGTGCAGATCGGCAAGGGTTTCAGCAAGCTGGGTCTGAAACTTCCTCGCCCCATTTACCGACAATTTCGCCCGGCCCAGGTTTACGCCGGGGACAGCTTCCATAAGAAGACAAGTGCCGAGAAATGCATCCTTATTACTCGTGCAGGCATAAGGTTCCGGAACAGGCAAAGCGCTGTTCTTTCGATACCACCGGAGGGATTCGAATTCGGTCCTGAATTCCTCGCAGTCAGGCTCGGAATTCAATTTCACAACGACGGCGGAAGGTTCTGCGTCGGTCAACCATTTTTCTACACGATTTACCATTCCGCCATGCAGGGGAATTGTTTTTATTATATTAAGCCCAGGAGCAAGGCTGTGTTTTACAATAGCAGTGGCGGTTTCGGTATCCGTAGTCTGATGATGTTGATCCATATTATTAGAACCAGTTACTATTCATCGAGCCAGGTCGGGCCGATGGCGATGTCGACTTTAACAGGGACGTCCAGTTTTATGGCGTTTTCCATTTTGTTGGCGATCCATTTTGCATGTTTTTTTGAGCCGGAGCCGGGGAGTTCAAAAACAAGCTCATCGTGAATCTGCAGTATCATCTTTATCGGCAGTTTTTCAGAATCGATCTTACGCTGGATATTTATCATGGCGATCTTGATCAAGTCTGCGGCGGAACCCTGAATGACCGTATTGATGGTAAATCGCTCGGCTTGCGCACGTTTGTTGTGATTTTTGCTGTTGATATTCTCGATCGCTCGCCGGCGTCCCATGATGGTTTCTGCAAAGCCGGTGGTTTTTGCCAGTTCGATCAAGCCATCCATAAAGTTGCGGATGGAACTGTAGCGGGCGAAGTAGCCATCGATGAATTTTTTCGCGGCGGCCTGTGTTATCCCTATAGACCGTGACAGCCCGAACGGTCCCTGGCCGTAGATAATGCCGAAGTTGACGGCTTTGGCGTGTAAGCGCATTTCGCTGTCGACATCTTCTAAAGCAACGCCGTAAACCTGCGATGCAACGAACGCATGAATGTCGCGATCCTGCGTGAAGGCTTCGGAAAGGGCGCAGTCCTTTGAAAAATGCGCGAGCAGGCGCAATTCGACCTGCGAATAATCGGCGCTTAAGATGCAGTCGGATCTATTTGCCGGTACAAAGGCCGAGCGTATTTTTTTGCCAAGATCGGTTCGTATGGGAATATTCTGCAGGTTGGGATTGCTGGAACTGAGCCGGCCTGTGGCGGTTATCGTCTGGTTGAATGAGGCATGTACCCTGTCGGTTCGCGGGTTAATTAACTGGCCGAGCTTATCGACGTAAGTGTTTCTGAGCTTGTCTATCTGGCGGTACTGAATTATCAACGGAATTATTTCGTGCTGATATTGAAGCTGATCGAGAACACCCGCGTCAGTACTCCTCGAAGTTTTGCCGGACCTGACAGATCGTAAGCCAAGATGGTCAAAGAGAATTTCGGCAAGTTGTTTCGGCGAAGCTATATTAAATACCCTGCCGGCGAGAGTATGAATTTCATCGGTTAGCTTGTCGATGGTTTCGTTCATGGTATGAGACATTTTTTTCAAAAGTTTTACATCGAGCGAAACACCGCTGAGTTCCATTTTCGCAAGGACGGTAACAAGGGGCATTTCGAGGTTTTCGAAGAGTTTTTTTATTTTAGGATTTTTTTCAAGCTCGCCTGACAGATATTCATACAAAAGAAATGTAACATCGGCATCTTCTGCGGCGTATTCGGCGGCGGCGGCGGTGTCGACCATGTCAAAGGTCAATTGGTTTTTTCCTTTGCCGATAAGTGCCGAGATGGGAATTGGTTCATAGTTCAAAAAATCCTTAGCCATGGCATCCATCGAATGGCTGCGGCGGGCGGCAGCTAAACAGTAGGATGCAACCATGGTATCGAAAAACACGCCTTCGACGGGCAGGAGCGCATTGCCAAGTACGAGAAGGTCATATTTTATGTTCTGGCCGATCTTTTTTGGTTTTTCGTCGGCAAGTACGGGGCCGAGGTTTTTACGAAGCATTTTTATATCGAGATGCTTTTGTCCCAGGGGGGCCTTGACCGGCAGATAATAAGCTTCGTGAGGCTTGAAGGCAAAACTCATCCCGACGAGGTCAGCCCGCATGGCATCGATGGAGGTAGTCTCGGTATCCAGTGCAAAGATCTTCCGGGTTTTGAGTTTTGTTAAAAACGAGTCGAATTTTTTCTGTGTATCTATCAGATGATATTTTTTCGGTAAAGATCTGATATTCTGCAGGCCCGTGGCAGAAGTAACTAAATCCATCGGTTTTTTTTCGGCTTTAGAAAGAACCGTTTCATCCGGTGCAAGGCCAAGCTGTGTCAAAAGACGACTGAAACCTAATTCTGTAAAAATAGAGGCAAGAGCCTGTTCGTTTGGTTCGGTAACGGCAAAGGTTTTGGCATCAAGTTTAACGGGAACTTTGCAGTTTATGGTTACGAGCTTTTTGCTTAAAAGGGCAAGGTCCTTTGAGTTACGAAGATTTTGGCCCCTTTTACCTTTTATCTCGCCAGCGTGTTCGAAGAGTTTATCAAGGGATCGGTATTTTTGTATCCAGTCCATAGCCGTCTTCGGCCCGACATCAGGAACGCCGGGGACGTTATCAGCGGTATCACCCTGTAGGGCAAGAACATCTACGAATTGTTCCGGGGTCAGGCCGTTGTCCGCTAACATCGTTTCAGGAGTGATGCGCTGGTCCTTTTTAATATCGTAAGCGCAAGTGAGCTTATCAAGCAACTGGAGCATATCTTTGTCTTTGGAGCAAATGAATGTCTCTATGCCTGCCGCAGAAGCCTGGGCGGCAAGGGTTCCGATTATGTCATCGGCCTCAAAGCCGTCAAGACGAAGGACGGGGATGTTCATCGCATTCAGGATCTGTTCGATACGGGCGATCTGGACGGGCATATCGTCAGGCATGGGTTTACGGTGGGCCTTGTATTCGGGGTATATCTTTTTTCTGAAACTCGGGGCCTTGCTGTCCATCGTAACAACAAGCATATCGGGTTTTTTTCTTCGGATAAGGCCAAGCATGGCAGTAGTAAAAATGGAAGTTGCAGTTGTGGGTTCTCCTGCAGGGCTGGTAAGCGGCTGCATCCGGGCATAATAAGCGGCATAAATATGCGCATGCCCATCGATAATATAGAGAGTTTTAGCCATCACGGTAAACTTTATTTGCTGAAAACAGTTCTGTCAAGGCAATAAGTTAAAGAGTTCCCCAGGGTGCAAGGATATAGACTTTGCGGCGGTACAATTAATTATTTCGAAGTCTTATCCGGCAAAGTCCCGGCAAGAAAGTTCTTTTGCAATTTCGCATTTATAATGTTATAATGCAGATACAGGACTAAGAGCCTATGGGAACAGGAGGATTCGAAGGGAATTGCGATGTATGAAGACATTTCAATAGATACGAAGGTTTATCCTTCAGGCGACGGCACGAAACTAAGCATGACCGATATGCTCACTTATTTCGAAAAACACGGGGCGTTGCGTGTTTCAGACCTTCATATCAAGATCGGCACGCACCCTGCCTATCGTGTTGACGGGGACCTGGTACGGATGAAAGGGGCAGTGGTAACAGAAGAGATGGCAAAAGGATTGATCTACCCGCTGATCGGTGAAAGATATGTCGAAATACTTAAGAACCAAAGCAGCATAGACTGTTCATACCGGCTTGGCGGATTGCAATTCCGCATAAACGTTTTTATGGAAAACGACGGGATCTGTGCGGCGATCCGCGCACTCGGTCTGGATATCCCCAAACCCGAAGAGATCGGTTTTCCAAATATTGTATGGAAAGATATCATAAAGCAAAAGCATGGGCTGATACTGTTTACAGGTATTACCGGTGCAGGGAAAAGTACCACCATCGCTTCTCTTATTGAAGCGATAAATTCATCCAGAGCATGCAGGGTCATCACCCTTGAGGACCCGATCGAGTATCTTTTCAGTCAAAAACATTCGCTGATATCTCAGCGAGAAGTCGGCAGGGACCTCCATTCATTTTCGGAGGGTCTGCGTTCGATGATGCGTGAAGACCCCGACGTAATATTTGTCGGTGAGATGCGTGATTCCGAAACGGTATCTCTGACGTTAACCGCCGCTGAGACGGGTCATTTAGTATTTTCGACGCTTCATACTCGCGATGCGGCCGGAACGATAACCAGGATCATGGACTTTTTCCCGTCCGGAAAGCAGGACGAGGTCCGCAATCAGCTTTCGCTCGGACTTGCCTATGTGATAAGCCAAAAACTCATTCCGAGAAAAGACGGTAACGGCAGAATCGTCGCAATGGAGATTCTTAACAGTAACTCCGCCGTATCGAATCTTATCAGGAAAAATAAGATCGAACAGATCTATTCCCAAATGCAGATCAAAACCAAGGATCAGCCTGACGAAAGGATGATAACGATGGAACGACACATGGCCAGGCTGGTTAAAACAAAAAAGATCGACCTGCTCGAAGCTCAAAAGTGGACAAACGACCACAAAAGTTTTATCGACGAGATGAATACCGATGTAGATGTGGACTAAAGCGAGATATTAGATGACCATTTCGTTCCATTGCCC
>CBDUSK010000044.1:0-9259 GCA_965369915.1 uncultured Phycisphaerae bacterium | reverse complement strand
CTGGATACGATGCAGGAATAGCAAATCTATCCCCTTGAAGGGTAAACGAGTATGGCAGACGACAAGATCTATCTTCCTTTGCTGGACATCGAAGAGGTATTGCCGGTCCTCGACAAGATGTCGATCTTAGCGGGTTTTTCGGACAAGCAGCTTTATTCGCTTTTCCGGTTGTTAGAGAGAGTCAGTTATAAAGCGGGTGAGATAATATTCGCGCAGGGCCAGGAGCCGAGCCATATCTATATTATCCAGACGGGGAAGATCAAACTTTTTGTAAGTAAAGACGGGACGCCGTTCGAATTGATAGAGTTCGGGCAGGGTCATTGCTTCGGAGAGGCATCGGTGATCGGCATCCAGCCTCACGCGGCTACGGCGGTAGCGGTGGAAGATACGGAACTGATCGTGCTGTCGCGGACGACGCTGCTTTCGATATACAAGACCGACCTGGAAATTTTCAGCATACTGATATTGAATATAGCAAGAGAGGTGTGCCGCAGGCTTCACGCTTCGAGCGAGACATTGCTTCACTACAAGCTTTTGAAGTAGCCTTTATATAAACCGCAGGCCGATATTTTTCATGCCACGGAGGCTTTCTGCGTTTTTTTTCGGCAGCGGTCGCAATCGCAGGTGCCTACTAATCTCAGATGCGACGAACCCAGGAGCGATTTTGAATCCGAGAGTTTCGCGCCTTTTGCCTCGACTTGTCTAAGCGCCACTTCAGCGGCGGCCCGGTCGTGTGAGCCGACGGCATCCGTGAGTATGACGACTTTTTTTCGTCTTGCCAGCAGTCCGAGCGCAGTTGCTTTGACCGCACCTTCGGTGACGGCTCCGATGAGGACGAATTCGGTGGCCATGCATTCGCTGAGCATTCTGTCGGCCCTGGGCTCATCGAAGGGGTCTATACATCTCTTCTGGAGGATGATCTGGTCGTTTTGTTTTAGTATATCCCTCGGCAGGTCAGTGCATCCGTCGGCGGCGAAGCAGATATGATTGTTTCGGACGGTGTAGCTTATTTTTTTAATACCTTCTGTGCTTTCGAGGCAGTAATTGTGCCGGGTGTCGTTTTGGTCGTATATCTGCATGGTCGAGATCATTCGGATGTTTTTAAGTCTGGCCCAAGCTATGACTCTCCTGATATTCGCGAGGACACGACGATGGTTCCTGATGCAGGCATTACCATTTGCGAGGAAAAAGTCCTGCTGCGTATCGACATCAATAATGATGCGTTTGCGTCTTAATGTAATAGCGAATCTTATCATTTTTCGTTTTTCCTTTTACGGTAAAATGTAAATTCCTTCCTATTTCTGGTACGGCCCGGGTCAGGCAGTGTTCTATCCTGATTTTCAGCCTTTTTCGAATCTGCCCAGCCGATGATGTTTCGCATTGGGGCCAAAAGAAGCTCTAATAAGTCGTATCGAACATTATAAGACTTGACTTTAGCGTCAGGTGAACGGAAAATGCCGGGGTAAAAAGTTTGATTTACGGGTTTTTTGCAACAATGAAGCTGGTTTTAGCGGAGATTTTATCCGAAATTTTCCCGGAAATAGAACGTGATGGCACATAAAGTCCTGAAAGATTACGAAAAGGTGTCGCTAACTGTCGAGGATGGGTCAGGAGAGCTTGATCTTGGCGAGATTTTCGGACGTAAGGGGCTCGTGCATGTCGAGATAGGCTCCGGGAAGGGGACGTTCATTTTGAGCCAGGCCCGGGAAAATCCGGAGGTTGATTTTCTGGGTATCGAATGGGCGCGGAAATATTACCGTTTTTCGGTGGACAGAATCGGTCGTTGGGGGCTTGATAACGTCCGGATAATCAGGGCTGATGCCGCTTATTTTATTGGGCGTCATTTGCCGGATTCTTCTGTGGAGTGGTTCGGTATTTACTTTCCCGACCCCTGGCCTAAGAAGCGACACCATAAGAGGCGTTTTTTGTGCGGCGCCAACATGGAGCAGCTGCTTCGCTGTCTTAAGGTCGGCGGGGTCATCAATATCGTGACGGACCATGCGGGATACTTCGAGCAGATAACCGAAGTGATCGAAGCGGAAATAGGGGCAGGCAGGGTCGAAAGGACAGATTTTGTCCGTGGAGCGGGGGCGGCTGAGGGTGAATTGACGGGGACGAACTACGAGCGGAAATACCTTGTCGAGGGGCGTCAGAGGTATACGGCGGCGGTGAGAAAAGTTTGATCCTGAGTGAAAGGTGAGGTTGTTGGCAGATCACAGGGGCGAGAAATTTGAGAAAAAGCTTGACAAACGCGGACCCGGCGCGGTAATATATAGAAGCATTTCTATACCGATATGCGTATGGATCTGCACCTGAGACACAAAAATTGAATAATGTGGTTACGGGACCACAGCGGGGCGTGAAACGCTGAACTGTTCGGTCGTGTCGGTTAGCTGCCGAGGCGAATGGCAGAATCAGAATTGCCCAGCGGAGCTGTGGATCGCCGGAATAACGATAAGTTTATCAGGACAGGAGTAATTATGAACAAGCAGAATTCCCCCGGGGCAAAGTCCAGCCCACAATCAATCCGTAAACCCGGCAGCCAGATCATCGTTGACGTTCTTGTCGAACAGGGTGTCGAAGTTATGTTCGGGTATCTTGGCGGAGTTGTACTTCCGCTGTTCGATAAGCTTTACGATTCGCCGATAAAGTTCATCATCCCTCGTCATGAACAGGGCGGCTGTCATATGGCAGACGGTTATGCACGTGCGACAGGCAAGGTCGGAGTGATAGTGGTGACATCCGGTCCCGGTGCGACAAACCTTACAACGGGACTGGCGACGGCGATGATGGATTCTATACCGTTGGTAGCCTTGACCGGCCAGGTACGTACCGAGCTTATCGGTAACGATGCCTTCCAGGAAGCGGACACGACCGGTATCACCCGCCCGGTTACAAAGCATAACGTTATCGTCAAGGACGTTAGCGAACTGGCGCAGACTATTCGTGAGGCGTTTCATATCGCCTTGAGCGGAAGGCCCGGGCCGGTGCTTATAGATATCCCGGTTGATGTACAGGTATCCGAATGCGAAGTTACCGAACCCGGAAAGATAAATTTACCGGGTTATAAGATCCGTTACAAGGGACACGCAAGGCAAATATCTCTTGCGGCCCAGGCGATAAACGAATCCGAGCGTCCCGTGCTTTATGTCGGCGGAGGCGTTATTCTATCGGGAGCAAGTGAGCAGATACGGGAGCTTGCCAAAAAAGCTCATCTTCCTGTAACGATGACCTTATTAGGACTTGGGAGCTACGACCAGAACGACGAAGATTCGCTGGATATGCTGGGTATGCACGGCAGCGCCTATGCTAATTACGCGGTTCAGGACTCTGACCTGCTGATAGCGGTAGGTGCTCGTTTTGACGACCGTGTAACGGGCAAGATCAAGAGCTTTGCGCCGAAAGCAAAGATCATCCACGTAGATATAGACCCGAGCAGCATATCGAAGAACGTTCACGCGGATATTCCGGTGGTCGGTGATGCCAAGCACATTCTTGCCGAGCTTTGTAAGGCAATCGAGTACAAGGACCGCAGTAAGTGGTTCGCGAAGATAGCGGATTGGAAGAAGAAATATCCATTCAATTACGACCGAGCAGCTAAGACGGTAAAACCACAGTATGTGATCGAAGAGTTGTACCGGCAAACCGAGGGTAAAGCGATAATAGTTACCGGCGTCGGTCAGCATCAGATGTGGTCGGCGCAGTTTTACCGTTACAGCAGGCCGAGGCAGTTTCTCAGTTCCGGCGGCCTTGGGACGATGGGTTACGGACTTCCGGCGGCGATCGGTGCGCAAACGGCCTATCCTAATGAGACGGTCATCGATATCGACGGGGACAGCAGCTTTAATATGACGCTTTCGGAAGTATCTACGGCGGTGATGTATGAGCTGCCTGTAAAGGTTTGCATACTGAATAACGGCTATATGGGAATGGTCAGACAATGGCAGGAGCTTTTTTACGGCAAGCGTTATTCGCAAGTCTCTTTGAAAAACCCGGACTTTGCTAAAGTTGCCGAGGCGTTGGGAGCGGTCGGATATTCTGTCGACAAAAAACAAGATGTCAGTATCGTAATAGAAAAGATGCTTGCCGAGAAACGTCCGTGTGTGGTGGATTTCAAAATAGATCGCGAAGAGAATGTCTGGCCGATGGTTGCGGCAGGAAAGAGCCTGCATGAAATGGACGGTCTTGATATTGTCGAGGGAATGTCGTGAAGCGTCTGACAGAATAAAGGAGATTTATCATGAAACATATAATAAGCGCACTGGTTCTTAATAAGCCGGGAGTTCTGGCCCAGGTTGCGGGCATGTTTGCGGCGAGGGCATTTAATATCGATTCCCTGGCGGTTGGCCGGACCGAAGATGCGGAAACAAGCAGGATGACCATAGTAGTCGTCGGTGACGACAAGGTCGTCGAGCAGGTCCGCAAGCAGTTGGCGAAGATCGTTTCGGTGGTGAAGGTCCAGGATTTTGTAGGTCAGGATGTCGTTGCCCGTGACCTGATGCTTATAACGGTTACAGTGCAGCCTGAAAAGCGTCCCGAGATAATGTCCCTTGTTGAGATGTTTACGGCGAAAGTTGTGGACATCGGTCCAAAATTTGTTATGGTAGAGGTTTGCGGGCCTGAGAACAAGATCGAGGCTTTTATCGATTCGTGCAGGCCTTATGGTGTCAAAAGTGTTGTTCGGACCGGAACGGTAGCAATGGCCCGTTACAGCAGGACAAAATCAGAACAGTAATTTGTTTATAAGGATAAAGTTAGATCATGGCTAAGATATATTACGAAGCGGATGCGCCGATAGATGCGCTTAAGGGCAAGACAGTAGGTGTAATCGGATACGGCAGCCAGGGGCACGCCCACAGCCAGAACCTTCGCGACAGCGGTATTGACGTTGCGGTCGCCGAGCTTGAGGGTACGGACAATTTTGCCCTTGCGAAAGAGCATGGTTTCGAGCCTTCGGACATCAAAACGACGATGGATTCGGCAGCTCTGATCATCGTGACTCTTCCGGACGAGGTCCAGGCGAAAATTTACGAAAGCCAGATCGGTCCGAACCTTGTTTCGGGCCAGACCCTTGGTTTCTGTCACGGTTTTAATATTCATTTCAAATACATCGTTCCGCCGAAGGACGTTAATGTAGTTATGATCGCCCCTAAGGGTCCAGGTCATCTTGTCCGCAGCGAATATGTCAATGGCGGTGGTGTGCCGAATCTTATCGCGATCGAGCAGGATGCGACCGGCGATGCGAAACAGATCGCGCTGGCCTGGGCCAACGGTATAGGTGGTGCAAGGGCCGGTATCATCGAGACGACTTACAAGGAAGAGACCGAAACGGACCTGTTCGGTGAGCAGGTAGTGCTTTGCGGGGGCCTTACCTCGCTGATAAAGGCCGGCTTTGAGACGCTCGTCGAGGCGGGTTATCAGCCCGAGATCGCATACTTTGAGTGCCTGCATGAGGTAAAGCTGATCGTGGACCTGATGTATGCCGGAGGGCTCAGTTATATGAGATACAGCATTTCCAACACAGCGGAATACGGAGACCTCAGCCGGGGTTCGAGGATCATAACCGATCAGACAAAAGCGGAGATGAAAAAGATCCTCGGTGAGATCACCTCTGGCGACTTTGCCAAAGAATGGGTTGCCGAGTACCAGGGCGGGCTTAAATATTTCAACGAGCAGTACGATAAGGACCACGGCAGCCAACTCGAACAGGTCGGCAGAAAGCTCCGAAAGATGATGAAATGGATCGATTCAAAAGAAGTGTAGACTATTCGCTGAAAGAGGTATTTAGTGAGGTTTAAAAGCCGGTTAATTTCAGTTTCTTTAGTGTTTTGGTGTTTGGCCTTATCAGGCTGTCCTTATATGGCCGAAGATATCCAGCATGGGGAATGGAGGGTTCAGAGTCACTTTGTCAAGGAGAGCGAAATATTTAACCGTTATTCTTCTACGGTTCTGAAATCCAGCACTTCGGCTGATATCCTCAATGTCATCCAGGAAGGAGAAGAGTTTGTAAGCCAGAGCGAAAGTGTTGTTGCTTCGTGGGCAGGGGTCAAAAAAGGCTCGCTCCTGTGGTTCAACATGGTGGCGTTCGATGAAGAAGAACTGACGGCAGTACGAAAATACGGTTTTTTGGTAAACGAAAAGGTCAAAGGCTTTTATGTTGTCCCCGCGAGGAAACTGAGGTTTGACGCCGAGGCCGTGCTCGATGCCGAGATCATTGAAGAGCCGTATGCAAACGAGAACGAAAAAAGGATCAAGATACTGAAAGTTATTCTTGAAAGCTTCAGTAGTGACATGCTGCAAATAAGTATGGACAGCCAGACCCTTAGAAGTTCGTCGATGATGGTCAAGCAGGTGGTGAACACTATATTGGTGCAGCTCGATCAGTCGCCGGCATTAGCCGCGAGGCTGTCTGGTCTGAAAGGGATGAGCTTCGATCATATGATGTTGGGCCCAGGCAGGATCCGGATGGTGGTCGTCGAAGATGTCGTCAAGGTAAAGATCAAAGTCGGTAAGGACTAGTTCGGCCATCAGAGATTCGAGGAACATCCTGACGTAATAGCTATGTAAGCGGCCGGGCGGAAAATGATATAAAAGCAAAGAAGGAACCGGCTGTAAAACCGATTCCTTCTTTTGTTTTAAAAGCTCAGACAGCCTTGTCATCTCAAAAGGGATTGGAAGTAAGAAATTTCACTTCTCTCCTTCGCTCTAATTACTCCCGATGAGCAACAGGCAGAATCCTTTCTGCAGCTGTCTGAGGCGAACATCCGTGTCCACACGGACTTATATTTATTATTACCTAAGCGGCCCTAAGCATCAACAGCCTGGAGCTGCTGTTGAGCTTTTAAGATCATTTCCATATCAGCAAAAACGAGATGCTTTATGAGACTGCGTTTGATCTTTGTCATCCCGATATTCAGGACCTTCTCCTCAACGGTAGAACCGATGGCTCTTGCGATATGTTGGTCGAGGTGATGCTTTTTCATTAAGTCTTCGACAATTTGCGATTTTCTCCACTGAGAAACCATCAGGTCCTGTTCTTCGGTTTCACTGCAGCTGTCATCGACGATCTCGACGCGAGCCCTCCGCAGCCTTCTGTTCAACTGGAACTCGTTGATCGCCTTAGCGGCGTTTTCATACCCCGTCGCGGTCAGAACCGCCTGTACCATCAGATGTAATTCATCGCTTGCCACCGTGTCCAAACCTCTTTTCTGATAGAGATAAAAAGTTATTGCCTCTGCAAACTGCTCAGCGGCGAAAACATTTGACTGCTCGATAAGGGCAAGTGCATTGCTAAAAGTACCGAATACCTTAGTATGCAGATACTCTTCTACTGTTCCATCAGATTTAGTCACCTTAAGCTGCACGGTTCAGCTCTCCATCGCTCGACCCATTTTCACAACTTCGGCGTATTACATTAACTTTTTAATCACCAAAGAGTCCCGGCTGGTCAGTGTCATGCGGCTCGTTAATAGCCTGAGTAACCTCCTCGATAAAATCACCGGCATCGGTAAAATCTCGATATACGCTTGCAAACCTTATATAAGCGACCTTGTCTATAGTCCTCAGATGCCTCATGGCCCTTTCGCCGATAAACTTACATGACACTTCCCGATCATACTTTTTAAAAATATCTTCTTCGATCCTGTCGGCCACCTCCTGTACCTGATTCGCGGAAACCGGTCTTTTATAACATGCCTTCTGAAGTCCCGCGACAACCTTGTCCCTGTCGTAAGGTACCCTGGAGCCGTCTTTTTTTATGACGTTTAACTTAAAACTTTCGCCGATCTTTTCGTAAGTTGTAAATCTTTTTTTGCATGCAAGGCACTTGCGTCTTCGTCTAATGACCCTTCCTCCCTCACTTGAGCGAGAGTCAATGACTTTGTCCTGATCTTCCTTGCAAAATGGACATCTCACAGGCTAATCCATAATTACAAAACACAAGTTTGAGGTAAAAAGAACCCTTCCTCTGTCGGCCTACATTTAGCCATAAATTATTGTGTTGTTCAACATATGGTATGTCAAACAAAAAAAGCAAAAAATTTCAATTAAGGGAAGAAGTGGATTGTGAGTTATTATTTACCTTGTTCGCAAGATGATATTTGGCAAAGAGTAATGTCAACAGAGTTGAATAACTCACAGGGAGAAAAATGGCAAAATTTTTTGCAAAAAAAGGACCTCTGCGTCCCCTATGCAGAGATCCTTATACTGCAAGAGTGTTATTGAGTCCCCCCCAACAAACTCTTGCTGTGCTCTTGGTATCCCAGGAGCACCTTATAAACCTGCCTCAGAGCCACAGCCCTTTGAAGGCAGACCTTACATACCACCCGAACGTTCTTGTTGCAGGCCGGATCAATAGAGGAGAGAATTGACCCTGCGCTGCACAATGCAGGCTCGGCGGTTTTGATATATTATAAAGCCGGCATTAACAAAGTGCGTTTTTCTTTGTTATCGCGGCGGCCCTCGAGCGCCTACAACTGCAAGAATTCTACAACTCGATTGAATATCAAAAGGCGACATTTCTTTATCCCCCATTATTGTTACATAGTTTTAGAAACGCCGATTTCTTATTCACCATCCATAGTAAATTATACATAAAATAGTGCGGAATGTCAAGTAAATATTAAGAAAATGTGAAGTAATTATTAAGCTTTTTTTGCTGTAAAAATGCATCAAAGCCTGTTTGGCCGGGGTATTATGGGACCCGTCTTAAACGGACGGTCTTTTTGAAAGTTTTGTTACTTACCTGATCTTAGTACGGGCCGGTATCGTGTCCGGATCAGAAAAGCGAATATGTTCTGCCTGGCGCAGGCGCAAATGCGTTAAGTGGAGGCGGCGGGAATCGAACCCGCATCCCCGCGATGCGACCGCGGTGTACTCCCATTATACGACGCCCCCGGAAGTCAGCCTGAAGTAAAGGCTTCAGGTTAATATCATACAGAAGATCATCAAAAGTTCAACGGTTTTTGACGAAGCCGCTCTGCGGTTCAAAAGCCCCACTTCTCAAAACAGGCGATAGTTTCGAGTGGCTGGCGTTTTGGGGTGGGCCTTAGATCGGCGGGGTAGCCGAGTGTCATTAGCTCGATGATGCTAATATTAGCCGGTATGCCGAGGATGGCTTTTACCTTGTCGGGATAAAACGAGCCTATCCAGCAGGTAGCCAGGCCGAGTTCAACAGCAACAAGAGCGATGTGCTCCAGGGCGATTGCCACGTCGATAGGCGCAACGGGCTGGCCGCAACGCATTACGTGGTCACTGTTGC
>CBDUSK010000043.1:0-9349 GCA_965369915.1 uncultured Phycisphaerae bacterium | reverse complement strand
AGCTGTCGACGATATAGACGGTCTCGGTCGGACACTTAGCAAGCTGGTCGAGCGCTTCTATCAGGTCGAACTCGTTCTCGGCGGATATCGCCATTACATTGACCGTCGTCTCGTAGCCCAGGTCGTGAACCTTGTTGACCAGCGAGATAGCCTTATCAACATCCTTTACGTAAGTAGCCGCGCGGATCATATCCACCGGGCTCTGATCGACCGGTGCAAATTCCTGATCTGCGACACGATGGGCGTCAACCATGATGCTTATCTTGATGTCCGACTCGATACCGTCGATGATCTCTCGGATCTTGTCATCGTCGCAGTATTTCCATGCGCCGAAGTCGTCGGGCGGGGCATATTTCCTGCTGGAGCGGTAGCCCATCTCGATATAGTCGATGCCCGCTTCCGAAAGGGACTTGTAAACAGCACGGACGAATTCGTCGGTAAAATAGTGATTGTTGATCAACCCGCCGTCGCGGATCGTGCAATCCAGAACTTTAATAGCTTCTCTGTACATCTTTAAATCCTCTCGATGCCGATTCGGCAAAGTAAAATTTACACCGGCCTTACTCGTACAGCCGGTCCAACGTCTTTTCGATAACTTTTCTCGAGACCTCGTGGGCCCACTGCCCGTCTTTGTAAAGAACCTTGCCGATCTTCTTAAGCAGCACGAACCTGGGCCACTGGTTAACAGCCTTTTTATCACGTTTTATCAGATCAATCAATACATTTTTGCCCAGTTCAGCCGGTATGACCAGCGGCATACCAAGAGCCTTCAACATATCCTTTATCCGGTCGAGCCTGCTTTTTTTAGCAAGACCCATCTCCTGAGCGATAAACTCGGCTGCGATTATGCCGATAGAGACCGCTTCACCGTGCAGGAGTTTGAATTCGCTCGCGGATTCGACCGCATGGCCGATAGTATGACCAAAATTCAAGACTCTCCGCCGGTTCTGTTCCGTCGGGTCCTGCGCTACCACTTCTGCCTTTATCCTGCAGTTGGTATAGGCGATCTTTTCCAGAACATCACTCCGCCGATCCAAAACCGCTTCGGTGTTTTTCTTAAGAAACTTAAAGTAACCCGCGTCTCCGATAAGAGCGTGTTTCACCGATTCGACCAGCCCGGCCCGGTACTGGGTCTCATCAAGCGTGTTTAATGTTGCCACGTCGATATATACCGCCGCCGGCTGCCAGAACGCCCCGAAAGCGTTTTTGCTCACCGTCGAATCGACGCCGGTCTTTCCGCCAACACTCGAATCCGCCTGGGAGACCGTGGTCGTCGGGATCTGCACGACCTTTACCCCGCGCTTGAAAATGGCAGCGGCAAAACCCGCAATGTCGCCGACCGTTCCTCCGCCCAGAGCCACGACAAGCGAGTCCCTGCCGAAGAAACCTTTTTCCATATCCTCGATGATCGAAACGACGGTATTAATGTTTTTCGAACTTTCTCCGGGCGGGTCGATCACAAAAACCGATGCTTCGCTGCCGTCAAGAAGCGTTTTCAAATGACCGGCTGAAACGACATTCGAATCGGTGACGACAAACTTTCGGCAATGCGGAAAATCACTTTCCAACTTCGGCCATACATCGCGAAGAATATTGTTCCCGATACAGATAGCGTAACTGCCGGCGGCAACGGCTGGTATTTTTACAACGAGTTGGCTCATTATTTTAAAATCTCTCCGGAGCGGGTTTATTGCCGACTAATATGAAATGACCGTATGGATAGAATAACCTTCGAGTTTTTCCCGGCCGTTAAGTGCCGTCAACTCCACCAGAAAAGCAACACCCGCGATTTCTGCGCCCAGCTTCTTAATAAGTTCACACGCCGCCGCCATCGTTCCTCCCGTCGCCAGCAGATCGTCCACTATCAATACCCGCGAACCGGGTTTGACCGCATCGGCGTGAACTTCGATCGTGTCCGTCCCGTATTCCAGGTCGTAACTGACGGATTCGGTTTTACAGGGAAGCTTGCCGGGTTTTCTTATCGGGATGAAACCTGCATCGAGGGCTTCGGCGACTGACGAACCGAAAATAAAACCTCTGGCCTCGACCGCCGCGACAAAATCAATACCTGAATCGATAAAAGGGCCGGTCAATGCCTTAACAGAAGCCGCGAACGCTTCGCTGTCGGCAAGTAAGGGTGTTATATCGCGGAACAGAATGCCCGGCTTTGGAAAATCAGGCACTCCACGGATATAATCGGCAAGCTGAATATTTGTTTCCGGCATATCAACCGCTCTTTTAGTTCAATCTGCACTATCGTTAATAAATTAAATCTTCAGTATGGTCATGCGGTCATCAACTCATTGAGTTTTGACAGGGCGCTTCTCTGGATCTGGCGTACTCTTTCCCTTGTCAGGTTGAATTTCTCGCCGATCTCTTTTAAGGTAAGCTGCTCACAACTATTAAGCCCGAAGCGGTAGCTAAGGACCTCGGCTTCTCTGGTATCGATCTCATGCAGCAGCTTAACGGCTTTTGCCAACTCCTCATCAGTACCGAGAATATCTTCAGGCGAAACGGTATGATTGTCCCTGATGGACTCGGTAAGCCCTAAGCCGTCTTCAGCAGAATCGCCATGAAAGCCGGCGTTGACGGTTTCGACTATTTGCTGGACCGCTTTTGCCTTTCTCAAGGACAGAGACATCGCTTCGGCCATCTCTTCCAGTTCCGGCGACCGACCGAAACCTGACTCAAGATTAGATGCTGTATATCGCCAGTGATTTATCAGCTCCACCATATAGGTAGGAATATGTATCGGTTGGGAATTGGTCAGCAAAGAACGTTTGATGCTTTGCTTTATCCACCAGGAAGCGTAGGTGCTGAAACGGACGCCATGCTCGGGATCAAATGAATCCACCGCACGCATAAGCCCGAGATTGCCTTCCTCGATCAGATCGCCCAGCGCCATACCCCTGCTGGAAAACTTTTTAGCGATATGCACCACCAGCCTAAGATTGCTGCGTATCATGTGGTCCCTGGCCTCAGGGTCGTTTTGTTCGATAATGCGGTTCGCCAGAAGTTTTTCCTGTTCCCACGTAAGCAGAGGAACTTCGTCGATCTCCTTTAAATATTCTCTTATGTTCGCATCAAAAGCTATAGGAGTCCTCCTTCCCAGCCGGGGCTTAACTTTGTTCCTTTTACTCGTCGGCCTGAGGCTCTGCCTCCTTGACCTTGGGCTTTTTCGTCTTGGCCTCTGGTTCTTTGTCCTTTGCCTCGGGCTTTTTCGTCTTGGCCTCTGGTTCTTTGTCCTCAGCAGCGGGCTCTTCCGTCTTGACCTCTGGTTCTTTGTCCTCAGCGGCGGGCTCTTCCGTCTTGACCTCTGGTTCTTTGTCCTCAGCAGCGGGCTCTTCCAACTGTTCGGGTGCCTGCTCAGAATTAACTGCTGGTTCCGGGGCCTTATCTTCTGATGCTTTTTCTTCTGAAGCCTGTTCCGAATCCGGTTGAACAGAAACAGTATCCGCTTCGGGCATAAGCAGTCCGTCAAGTCCGCCTCGTTTTTTTTGAGCCTGTTCAGTGTCGGTTTCTTCGGCCTGTGGTGTCTGGTCTTGAGCTTTTTCCTTCTCGTCCTTGTCCTTGTCCTTTGCAGTCCACTGAACTCTTCTCAGGCTAAGGCCGATCTTCCGGGAATCGCTATCCACCCGGAGGATCTTTACCTCAAGTTCCTCGTCGAGCTTAACCACTTCCTGCGGAGATTCGATCTTATGGTCGGCGATTTCGGAGATGTGCAGAAGTCCCTCCAGGTCCGGCTCGAGTTCTATGAACACACCAAAGTTGGTCAGCTTGGTCGCCCGGCCTTTTACGATCTGACCGGGAATATATTTCTCGGGGATCGCCCGGACCCAGGGGTCTTCGGTCAACTGTTTTACTCCAAGTGAAACTCGGTGTTTTTCTTCATCAACATTCAGAACAACATATTTGACTTCCTGGCCTTTTTCCAGTATCTCGCTCGGATGGCTGAATTTTTTTGTCCAACTCAGATCGGAGATATGGATAAGCCCGTCGATGCCGGGGCTTATTTCGACAAACGCTCCGTAATTCGTAAGACTCGTCACCTTGGAGGTAACGATCGTTCCCGGGGGATATTTCTGAGATGCCACCGACCATGGATTCGTCTCAAGCTGTTTTATGCCCAGAGAGATCTCCTGTCTGTCCTTGTTCACTTCAAGAACTACGATCTCTATCTCGTCTCCGAGATTCAGCATATCGGCCGGATGTGCGATGCGTCTCGTCCAGCTCATTTCGCTTATATGAACCAGTCCTTCGACACCCTCTTCAAGACGGATAAACGCACCGTAGTTCATAACGTTGACGACCACCCCCTTGACCCTGTTTCCGACAGGGTAACGCTGCTCGACGGTTTTCCACGGGCTCTCGATTTTCTGTTTCAGGCCCAGAGATATCTTTTCGTTCTCACGGTCCACTCCGATAACAAAACATTCGATCTCCTGGTCCAGTTGAACTACTTCTGACGGATGTGATATCCTTCCCCAGCTTAGATCGGAGATGTGCAGCAAGCCGTCGAGTCCGCCCAGGTCGACAAACACACCGAAATCGGCGATGTTCTTTACCACTCCTTTGCGAAGTTGACCGACTTCTATCTCAGTTAAGATCTTCTCCTTACTGCTGAGACGTTCTTCCTCGATAAGCTTACGTCTTGATACTACAATATTCCGGTTTTCAGTATCTATCTTGAGTATCTTGCACTCGATATCCCGTCCGATGAACCTGCTGATATCGCCCGGTTTTCGGATATCCACCTGTGATGCGGGCAGGAACACCGGAACTCCGATATCCACAAGCAGGCCGCCCTTGATACGTCTTGTAACCTTGCCGGTAACTACGTCGCCTTCTTTGTTTTCGGTTACGATAATCTCCCATCCCCTGATCCGGTCGGCTTTGCGCTTACTGAGCAAAATGCCCCCTTCGGCGTCCACTTCTTCCAGAAGAATTTCGATCTCCCTGCCGGCGGCTATCTCTTCAGGATCATCGAACTCACCTGCATCGACAATACCCTCGCTCTTCAGTCCGAGTTCCACTATAACATCGTTGCCCAGCCTGGTCACGATCCTGCCTTTCAGGATCGTACCGGGAATAAGAGTGTCCATTTTCTTGTCCAGGGCTTGTTTAAGCAGCTCACTGTGTTCTTCTGTAAATAATTCCCCTACCTCTTTTTCGATCTGTTCGGTTGACAAACCTAACTCGCTGATAATATTTCGGTTTACCATAAATTAAATGTCCTTTGTGGAGTCTGTTTTGTCAGCCTGCCTGCGCCCCACATTTACGCGGGCAAGGACGATTAATGGTTAAAAAATTCTATTAATAAAAACGCATTGGCCGACGCAGCCAATGCACCATCTTCCATAAAATCTGCTTTAATCAGTTTCGCAGCCGGCGGCAGTATCCAGCAACCTGAGCTTTTCCACAAACTCATCGATCACTCGATCAGGCGTCGATGCCCCCGCCGTTACCCCGGCTGACCGCTTGCCGCAAATGATACTTTTATCAAGTTCTTGCCAATTTTGCAAATGAAACGTTTGGTTATTATATTTTTTACACAATTCCGCGAGTTTTCTCGTATTTGCGCTATGTAAACCACCAAGAACGAACATTACATCGACCTGACGGCACAATTTGATCGCCGATTCCTGCCTTTTTATTGCCTCCCGGCACAATGTATTAATCACTTTAAGCTCAGTAAACCCCTTTTTTACTATCTCAGCAAGCATTTTTCCAAAATGGTCCGGGCTTTGGGTCGTCTGACATATAATACCCAGTTTCTCGTGACCGGAAAGGCTCTTCAGGTCCTTTTCACTGCCTATTACCGCGACATTAGCGGCAAAACCGATGATGCCCTGGACTTCAGGATGTTCCTTGTCGCCAATAATTATGACCTTGTAACCCTCTTCATTAAGCCTCTGGCTGATCTTCTGGAGTCGTTTGACCAGGACACAGGTCGCGTCGACGATCTGCAGACCCTTTTGCTCGATCTGCTGCAGTTGGCGCTTTGTGGCTCCGTGGGACCGGATAAGGACGGTTCCGGAATCTATCTGGTCGATCAGATCGATCGTCTTGAGCCCTTTGCCAGCCAGTTCATCGACGACGTCCTTATTGTGTATGATCGGGCCAAGACTGTAAACTTCATCCCGCTCGGCAAGGGTTTTCCTGGCCAGAGTAATAGCGTTTTTAACGCCCAAACAAAAACCGCGTTTTTCTGCTACAAGCACTTTCATACGGATCGTTCCTTTCAGGTCTCATCGATCGTGGCATAATCGAAAGGTTCCCTGCCCATTTTTCTCCTGCACTTATCCTGCATCCGGCGCATCCTCTCGGTCAAAAACTTTGCAAATTCCCGGTCGCCTAATTCTTTTACCATCTCGGGACTTATCGGCTCGCCATAATTGACAACAACCCGACCCAGAGATGGAAATTTTTTGTCCCGCGGCCAGCATTCGAACGCTCCATCGATCACCACCGGTATGATCTTTGCGCCGCTGCGCCGGCTCAGCAATCCGAATCCCGGCTTAATATCCGCGATCCGGCCGTCACTGGTACGGGTTCCCTCAGGGAAAAGGCAAACACCCCAGCCCTGGTTGAGTTTGGAAATGATTTTTCTCATCGCAGAAAGGTCCGCTTCTCCCCTGCGGATGGGGATCGTATATACAGAACTGAGAATAAGTCCAAAAAATTTATTACCGGTATAAAGTGAATCCCGTGCAACACAGTACAGATTTCGCTTTAACGGTACCTGGAAAAATATCGGGTCCAAAAAACTTTGATGGTTGCTTAACAACAGGATCGGCCCCCTGGACGGAATGTTTTCTTTGCCGAACGTTCGGATCCTGAAAAGCGGGATAAAAACGGCCCTGCAGACCTTCTTTCCAAACCAGTACCATAAGCGATTTAAATAATCCAGGAACGATCTCATTTTATATACTCCGCTATTTTCTCTACGGCCTGTTGAGCTACCATATTTGTTGTGTCAATGACAATTGCATCATCAGCCGGAGTCAACGGACCGACGGTTCTGTTTTTATCAGAAGCGTCTCGTTTTTCGATATTCTCACGCAGTTCTTCAAGGTCGGCTTCTTTACCGCTTTCGCCAAGCTGGGCCTGTCGCCGTCGGGCCCTTTCTTCGGCGGCCGCGGTAAGAAAGAATTTAAAATCGGCATCCGGAAACACCGCCGTTCCCTGGTCTCGGCCTTCTGTAACGATACCTCCGTGCTGACGGGCGAAGTCTCTCTGCATCTGAACAAGTTCTTTGCGCAATTCGGGTTTTTCCGCGATGTATCGGACATTCGCCGTAACCGACGGTTCCCTGATCTCTTCGCTGACATCCATACCGTCAATGCTTACCTTCATCACGCCGCCCGAGATGTCGAAGTGAAGAACTTTTCTTTTGAGAATATCAAGTAACTGCTCGGTTTTGTTCAAGTCCGCTTTTTCATTCATTGCCGCCAGCGTAAGTGCCCGGTACATCGCTCCGGTATCGAGAAAGCTCACCCCGAGCCTCTTGGCCAGCATCTGCGAAACCGTGCTCTTGCCGACACCGGCCGGGCCGTCGATCGTTATTATAATATTTCCGGATATGCTCATTTGCTTCCTTTAGTTTTTGGACCTGTTGACGTTTTGTCAAGCCTCATCGCGACAATGCTCGTATCGTCTATCTGCTTGGCAAGGCCCGAAAAACGTCTTCGATATCTGCCGATATTGCCGATCAGCTGCTCTGCCGTACAGTCCGGATGCCCCTTGATAACCTCGAACAATCTCTCCCTGCCCCAGAGTTCACGCTCAAAGTTCATCGCATCGATCAGGCCGTCAGTATACAGCAGCACCAGATCGCCCTGTTTGAGTGCAACCGTCTCGGTCCTGTAATCGGCATCTTCTATGATGCCAAGCACCAGCCCGCCTTTGTCCATCTCAGTTATCTTACCGTCCCTTATCAGCAGCCCGGGCTCATGGCCGCAGTTGCAATAAGTCATCGTCATCGTTTCGACGTCTACGTTTGCCATAAACAGCGTGATGAATTCGCCGTTCCTGCATTCGCTGCAGGTAACTTTGTTAAGCTTCCGGACTATCTCGGCAAATCCGTGACGGACAAAGCCGCCGTCCGCATACGCACGCATCGTCCCGCGAAACATGCTCATGATCATCGCCGCAGGTATCCCCTTGCCGATCACGTCGGCAATACTTACAAAGATGGTGTGTCCGTCGAGTTTGATGAAATCGTACAGGTCGCCTCCGATCTGAAAACAGGGTTGATATGCCGCCGCTATCTCCAGACCGGCAATATCAGGCGGCTGCTCGGGGATCATCCGTCTTTGTATCACCGCTCCGAGCCGCATTTGCTCGGCCATAAGGGCTCCTTCGAGGGCCTCGGAATAAAATTTTGCGTTTGTTATCGCCACCGCACACTGACTTGCCACCACCCGGGCAATGGTTACCGCGTCTTCGTCGAAACGGTTCGGCTTGGGGCTGTAAAGACGAAGTACACCGATCGGCTTGTTCCTGAAGACCATCGCAACGGTAAGCTGGCTGATCAAACCTTCTTTAACAGCGGCGTCTCTGTACTTAACGCGTGAGTCTACACGCATATCATCAAGCACGACAGCCTGACCTTCGAACGCGGCCCTTACGACAGTGTCTTCCTTCGAGACAACTCCCTTGCTGCGGTATTCCTCGCTGAGACCATAGGTACTGCGCATCTTCAGATCGCCCGCTTCGTCGTCAAGCAGACGGATCGAGCAGGCCGTTGTACGCGTGACCTTCACAGCGGCTTCGGCAAGCCGGTCAAGTACCTCCTGCAGCTCAAAATCACCGGCTACCATCGTCGTGATCTGATAGATCTGCTCGTCACGTTCTATTTGTTTCTTCGTCTTTTTCGCCATCGTTACCACTTTTTGAAACCTGAAAAACCGCTTAAGTGCTGAATTATAACAGATTCTCGCTCCTTTTGTACGCCTAAAAGATTTATTGCAAAAATAAGCTCACCACATATAATTTTATCTCAGTAAGTGCTGAACGGTTCATAAAATTTTGGAGAATAATAACCCGGCATTAAGACAGGCGAAAAACATATGCCCGATATCGCAAAACATATTATTTTTTCCGGCAGGGTCCAGGGTGTGGGATTTCGCTTCACCGCCCAGCGGATCGCGCTTCGATATGAACTGACCGGCTGCGTAAAGAACCTTCCCGACGGCTCGGTAGAAATGTTCGCACAGGGCAGCCCCGAAGACCTTGCCGATGCCTTACGAGACATTGGAGAAAGTTTCGGCAGCTGCATCAGGGATACAAATATACAGGACCAGCCGCCGAACCCGAACCTTCAAAGCTTTAATATCACATTCTAAAA
>CBDUSK010000042.1:0-9546 GCA_965369915.1 uncultured Phycisphaerae bacterium | reverse complement strand
GCCTAAAATACAGGCTGGAACTATGTAAACTTTTCAGGATTTATGATGTTAAAAGCGGTGATATTTGATTTTGACGGTGTAATATCGGATTCCGAGGCGATCCACTACCAGGCGATTAACGCCATTATCAGCAGGTTCGGGATCTCGATCCCGCGGGAGAAGTACTGGGCCGATTATCTCGGCTTTAATGACGCCGATTGCTTCGCCGCGGTCTCCGATGACTATAAGCTGGGGCTTACCAGCGGGACGATCGCTGAATTGGTCGGCGAAAAGTTCGACGTCTTTGAAAAATTAGCTGCCGACCAAAGCTCGATAATCGACGGCGTCGCGGGTTTTATTGAGATGCTCAAAACCGGCGGGGTTCGTTTAGCGATCTGTTCCGGGGCGTTATTAGCCGATATCGAGTTGATGCTCAAGGGCTGCGTCTTTGCCGATTCGTTCGAGGTGATCGTCGCAGCCGACACCGAGGGTCTGGCCCGCGGCAAACCGTATCCCGACGGATACCTGCTGACGGTCGATAAACTCAACGAAACCGAGGGGGCCGAAACGATCGAACCTGCAAACTGTGTGGTCATCGAGGATTCGCACTGGGGGCTCGAGGCCGCGGCTGCTGCGGGGATGGCAAGAATCGCCGTGGCAAACACCTATCCCGCTGACGAACTGTCGAAATTTGCCGATAAAGTGGTTTCCAGCCTGGGCGATCTGACAATTGCCGAGCTTGAAGAGCTTTGCCCCGGCTGACATCGAGTCTTAGCGTACCAAGTGTCCAATGCAGGTGAAGGCGGCGTTTTTCAGTATTAAAAGCCGGTTTTATGGGTGCGACTTGACTTTCGGCTAAAATGAGCTATACTTTAATATCACCCCATCTTTTTGCCGGTCAATATGTATAGCGTAATTAGATGCAAATTCCGGAAATTTTGCACGGATTCACGGCTTTTCGGCATGGATTTGAATTCGGCGGGGGTTTTGTTCTAAGGTTTTGTTTCGGATGGAGCAGGAGTGTCGGTAAAATTTGACAATAGCATAATCAGCCGGATCCAGCAGGCTGCTGATATAGTAGATGTGATAGCTGAGCATCTGAGCCTGCAGAAAAAGGGCAAGGAACTGGTCGGACTTTGCCCGTTCCATCAGGACCATCGCCCGAGCTTGTACGTCAATCCTGTAAAGCAGATATTCAAGTGTTTTGCGTGCGGAGCTGGCGGGGATGTGTTCAAATTTATCCAGCTTCGGGAAAATCTCGACTTTCCGGCAGCAGTCGAGCGATTAGCCGGCCGTGCCGGGATCAAGCTTGAGACTTTCAAGCGGAGCGATAGAAAGCGTGCAGACAGCGAGCCGGCTGGAGATCCGAAATATGTCGCGAAGATAAATACCTGGGCGTTGAAACTTTGGCAGGGAAACCTTAAGGACGAACACAAAGGGGCCCCGGCAAGACAATATCTGGAACAGCGAAAGATAACCGGCGAATCTGTGGTTCAGTGGGGTCTGGGTTTTGCGGTGGACGGCTGGGATGACCTGGTGAAAAAGGCCGGGAGCAATAAACAGATATCCGAGAAGCTTTTGGCCGAAGCCGGCCTTACGGTGACCAGAGATAACGGCGGATGTTACGACAAGTTTCGCAACCGGCTGATGTTTCCGATCTATGATGTTACGGACAGGGTGATCGGATTCGGCGGCAGGACGCTCGGTGATGAAGATGCGAAATATATGAACTCGCCTGCGACGGTGCTGTTCGAGAAGAGTAATTCTTTGTACGGTCTGAACAGGGCCCGCCACGAGATCGTTTCAAGCGGGACGGCTGTGGTGGTGGAGGGATATACGGACGTGATAATGGCCCATCAGTTCGGCTGTAATAATGTTATCGCGACTCTCGGTACGAGCTTTACGGACGGGCACGCAAGAATATTGAGACGGTACGCCAAGCGTATAGTATTGGTCTTTGACAATGATATTGCCGGTGTTGAGGCTGCGAACCGAGCCCTGGAAGTGTGTCTGACCCAGAAGATCGATATCAAGCTTGCGTTTGTCGCAGAGGGTAACGACCCGTGTGATTTTCTTCTGAGTTCGGGACCCGAGGCGTTCGCAAAGGTCATCGCCGAGGCCGTCGATGTGATGGAATTCAAGTGGCAAAGGCTTACCGAAGGTCTCAAAGGCAGCGACAATCTTTCGGACAAGCGTGCTGTGACCGAAGAGTTTTTACGTTCGGTGGCGGCGGCGCTTTGGGGCGGCAGGATCGACGTGTTGTCACGCGGGATGATGGTCAATAAGCTTTCAAAGATAATCGGACTGAGCAGCGAACAGATAAACCGTGAACTTGGCAAGCTGTACGGGCGAGTAGGCAAAAGCCAAAGCTTTGTATTGAAGAACCAAAAGGTTGTAAGTTTCGATTTTGGGGACGGATATTTCGAGAAAGCTCAGCGTGAAATTTTAGAGGTGCTTCTTACTGAGCCGGAACTATTTTCGCAGGCAGCCGGCAGGGTAAAGGCCAAGGATTTCAGTCATAAGCAGCTGCGTCAGATAGCTAAGGTACTGTTTGAGTCGCTCGAAAAAGGCCAACGCCCAGAGCTGGTTCAGTTGCTCGGGAAGCTGGAATCGGTTTCGTCCGGCAGCGTGATAACCGATCTGGCTTTTTCGGAAGAGAAAAAAGGTGATAACAAAGAACGTCTTGAAAAGGCGATTGCGGTGGTCGAGGAGTATTTGAGAAACGATCGGCGTGACAGGATAAAAGCCGGTCTTAAGGATAACGAGACGGAGACTTTACGCAGGGTGACCAAAACGTTGTCAAAGACGAACAAGCGTAATCCGGGGATGCTGGCGATGTAAGCCAGGCCCGATCGTTTTACAGTATTTTAACAGACAGGAATTTTGGGACGACCAATGACGGATAGAAAGAAAAAGAAAGTCAAAAAAGATACAAAGAGCAAGAGATCCGCGAAAAAAAGGTCCGCGAAAAAGACCTCAAAGAAGAAAGCTGCGAAAACCAAAACAGCCGCCAAGACGTCCAAGACGAAGGTCAAAAAGAAGACCTCAAAAAAAGACGAGCTAACAAAACCCATCGAAATAATTAAGGGCGAAGATATGACCGCGGCAGCTCTTGCGGCATCGGAAGCTTCCGGAGTCAGCGACGCCAAGCGCAGACTCATCGCGGAGAAAATGATAGAAGCGATCATCGAGAAAGGCAAAAAGAACGGATACCTGACTTACGAGCAGATGAACGACGAACTTCCTGACGAAGCGATATCTCCAAATCGTCTGGACAGTCTTTTGATGACCCTGGATGAGATGGGTGTTCAGATCCTGGATGAGGCGGACCTGGCGAAGCGTGAGCAGGAAGATTTTGTTGAAGAAAAAGATGTCAAGAAACCCGAAGAACGAAGGAAGAAATCCGATTCTATTCTCGAACGAGCACTTGCGGAAGGTGAAGGCAAGCGTATCGACGATCCAGTTCGGATGTATCTTACTCAGATGGGCGAGATCCCTCTTCTTTCGCGAGAAGAAGAGATCAGCCTTGCCCGCAAGATCGAGCTGACAAGGCTGGCTTACAGAAGGCGAGTTCTTGAAAGCGACTATTGTGCCCGAGGTGCGGTAGATATCCTTCAGCAGGTAAATGACGGCGTGCTTCCATTTGACCGGACCATGAAGATGAGCACTACAGAGAACCTTATAAGGTCGGTAGTAAAGAAACGTATGCCTGAGAATCTGGAAACCGCGAACAAGATATTTGGTCGCAACACCGATCTGTTTGATAAATCGGTCTTGTCGGACAGCAGCGACCGGACCAGGGGATATTTAAAGCAGCTCCACCGCAACCGACGAAAGACAGCTACGTTACTCGAGGAACTGAGCCTTCGCACGAGCAGGATACAGCCGATGATGAAAAAGCTTCAGGGGATCCAGTCAAAGATGCAGCAGTTGAAGACGACGATCAAGGGCGGTCCGAACCGTGAATACGAACCCGAAGATATCGAGATGATGAAGCAGGAACTCGATGGTCTTAGCGGGCTTGTGCTTGATACCCCCAGGCAGCTTGATAAAAGGCTCCAGGTCATCGAAGTTGTTTATGAGCAGTATGAAGATTCCAAGCGCAGACTCGCAGGCGGTAACTTAAGGCTGGTGGTTTCGATCGCCAAGAAGTATCGCAACCGCGGTCTTAATTTTCTCGACATAATCCAGGAAGGTAATACCGGTCTTATGCGTGCGGTAGATAAGTATGAATATCGCCGGGGTTATAAATTCAGCACGTATGCGACATGGTGGATACGTCAGGCCATCACCCGCGCTATTGCCGATCATGCCCGCACTATCCGTATTCCGGTACACATGATCGAGACGATGAGCAAACTTCGTACGGTAAGCAAAAACCTTCTTCAGGAACTTGGCAGGGAACCGGCGATCGAAGAGATCGCCAAGGAAGCAGAGATGAGCGTTTCCGAGACCCGCAGGGTGCTGAAGATATCGAAACATCCGTTCAGCCTTGATCGACCGATCGGTGAAAGTGAGGACAGCTATTTCGGGGACTTTATCGAGGACGACAGTGCGGAATCTCCGGTTCAGTCGGCAGCTCAGGAGATGCTCAAGGAACGTATCGACCATGTTCTCAAGACACTGACGTATCGAGAGCGTGAGATCATCAAACTTCGCTACGGTATCGGAGACGGCTATACGTACACTCTCGAAGAGGTCGGCAGGATATTCAAGGTTACCCGTGAGCGTGTAAGGCAGGTCGAGGCCAAGGCGATCCGCAAACTTCAGCACCCGGTACGTTCCCGCAAGTTAGAAGGATTCCTTGACCATAAGCTGGCATGATGCAGCTACTTTAAGAGCAGTTTGATCGCCAGGATAATAAGTGCGGCATTGAAGACGATGCGAATGAGTCGTTCCCCTTTTTTGACGGCGATATGCGAACCGATCCATCCCCCGGCGGCGTTTCCCGCGGCAAGGTATATTCCCGGCAGCCATGCGACATTTCCCCTGACAGCGAATACAGCAAGTGCGAAAATCGTGTACGTTCCGACGATGAATACCTTGTGCATGTTGACTCGTACGAGGTCAAGGCCGAGTACCCGGTGAAGAATGGCCATGAGGATAAACCCCACGCCGGCCTGGATAAAACCTCCATAAAAACCCGCGACGGCCATCAGAATATGCGCGGTGATCAATCGCTTTTGTCCGGGCGGTCCGGTTGTTGTTACGCTGCCGGGCCTGTGTTTTTTTACGGACATAAGTACCATCACGGTTATCATCACCCCTGCCAGTACGCGGTTGAACCAGAGGCCCTGGAGTTTTGTTCCGAAATAAGCGCCTATCAGGGCGCCTGGTATTGCGCACAGCGACAGGGAAAGGCTCAATTTAAAATCCGAAAACCCCTGACGGAAAAAACCCGCAACAGCGGTGATGTTCTGTGCCAGAATCGCGACACGGTTTGTTCCGTTTGCGACGGGCCCCGGCATACCCATTAGTACCATCACGGGCATGGTGAGCAGTGAACCCCCGCCTGCCATGACGTTTATAAAACCCGTCAGGCACCCGATAAGGGCGAGAAGTATTAATTGCCAAAGGTCCATTTTTGTCCTTTAATCGAACTGTTTTTGCTTGCGTGCCGGAATAATATCAGAAATAGCTTGAATTTTCAGGTTAAAAACTTTTAAATATTGTTCTGTTCGGTACTTTGGCCGGGCAGATTGTTTGGCTTACGGGCCAGCGGAAAGGGTATCGCGATGACTTTTAAGGATATGTTTGCAAAAACTCGCAGCTTTTTGATGCCCAACGATGCCGGAAGGGGTTTTCGTCCATCGGTTGATTCTCAGGGATTGATCCATGATGAGCCCGGTTCCGGGGTTGGGACCGTCGAAACCAAAGGGCGGGACGTACCGAGGGGAACCGAGTTGGTACGGCAGGGCGAGAGATCTGTTTCGCTCGACAGGGCCGAAAGCGTCGAGGTACTGGGCAAGGCCTTTAACCGGATGGTGGACCAATTAGAGGGGATCAACGAACACCTGGGCAAGCAGGTCGTCCAGCACGAAAAACTGATGGACCGGATCGACGAACTTCCCGAGTTGCTGGAGAATCTCCCCAACGCGATAGATAACCAGAAGCAGGTTGTAAATTTACTCGCCGAACAGCTCAAGAGCAAGACATTGAAAGAACAGCAGTTTGTTCAGATCGTTGAAAAGATACCTGCGGAGATCTCAAAGCAGACCAATGCGCTTGGGGATATGAACCACAAGCTTTCGGTGTCCGCCGACGCGGATGTTCAGATGACCGAAAGTTTCAACAAGTTCAACGAGACACTCGGCAAACTGGATACCGATACGGTCAGCCAGACGGAAGGAATCGCCCAGATGTCGAAGACGTTTGCGGCGAGCGACAGGTATTTAAAATATATCATCTCAAGACAGCATAAACGTTTTATGTGGGTCTTTATTACGGCGATGAGTATTTGTGTGATCGCGATCTTCGCGCTTGTCGCGGCTATCGTTGTTGCGATGAACAAGTGACCGGCCTTGATGTGCTGTAAGCTTATAGATAAATTTTATACAGAGTCTGTTATGATAATGACAAAAATTTTCGTAATGATGCTGTCGCTGATCGGCGTTATATTTTCGGGTTGTTCAGCAGAGCAAAACAAGTATGTTGAAAAGACGGCCTTTTCTCCTCCGATAGGTGTTTGTACATCGATGAAGAACTCGCATAAGCTCAAGGCCGCCGGCTATGCGTACATCGAAGAAGGTGTGAGAAGATTGCTTATGCCGCTGAAATCGGAAGAAGAGTTCGAGAAGAAATACGCCGAGTTCAGGAAGTCGGCCTTGCCGGTTGAGGCGTGTAACAGTTTTATTCCACGTTCGTTAAAATCCGTCGGTCCCGATGCGGCGCACGATAAGATATTGGCCTATGTTGAAACCGCCTTTCGGCGGGCAAAAAAGATCGGCGTTAAGAGGATAGTATTCGGCAGCGGCGGTTCTCGCGGCATTCCAAAAGGATTCGACCGCGCGAAAGCCAGGGCGCAGTTCGTGGAGCTGCTCAAGAAGATAGGCCCTGTCGCCGGAAAGTATGATGTTATCGTTTGTATAGAACCATTAAATCGCAAAGAGTGTAATTTTATCAACTCAGTCGGTGAAGGAGCCCAGATAGCGAGGCTTGTCGACCATCCGAATATAAAGCTGCTTGCCGATATGTACCACATGGCCCGTGAGAGTGAACCGGCGGCGGAGATCGTAAAGGCAGGAGCACTGCTTTATCACTGTCACGTTGCGGAAAACGAACAGCGCGGGTATCCGGGTAAAAATCGCGAGGACCTTACGAGGTATCTTGCGGCGTTGAAGCAAATCGGTTATCGCGGCAGGATATCAGTCGAATGCAGATGGAAAGAATTCGATTCGGAAGCCCCGGCCGCTTTAGTTTATATGAACGAACAGATAGAAGCTGTTAATAAACGGAAATAGAAAAACATTTCAAGGTGATGTAGTGAAAAAGTTAAGTCGCAGAGATTTCATGAAGAGTTCAGTTGTTGCAGCCGCAGGTATAAGCCTTGCTTCGTGTAAAACAAGGATACGCGGTGCGAACGAAGATATCCGGGTGGCTATATGCGGTATTCGCGACAAAGGCAACAATCATATAGATGACTTTCGTAAGCTTGATGGCGTAAGGATCGTGGCGCTTTGCGACCCTGACAGAAAGATATTAGCTGACCGGGCGAAAAAATTTACCGACGTTAATGAGACGGTGGATACGTATACGGATGTCCGCAAGCTGCTGGATAATAAGAACATCGACGCGATAGCGATAGCCGCTCCGAACCACTGGCACTCGCTTATGGCGATCTGGGCGTGTCAGGCGGGCAAGGATGTTTATGTCGAAAAGCCCATCTCGCATAATATCTCAGAAGGGCGAAAACTGATCCATGCCGCGAAAAAATATAACCGCATCGTTCAGGCGGGGACACAGAACCGCTCCGATACGGGGATGATACCGGCGATGGAATATATTCACGGGGGCAAGCTCGGCAGGATACTTTATGTGCACGGGCTTTGTTATAAGAGACGCCGGAGCATCGGCAAAGTTGACGGCCCACAGCCGATACCCGGACATATCGATTACGATCTCTGGACCGGTCCTGCTCCTTTGACACCTTTGAGACGTAGAAGGCTGCATTATGACTGGCACTGGGTCTGGCCGACCGGTAACGGCGATATCGGAAACCAGGGCCCCCACGAAATGGACCTTTGCGCGTGGGCGCTGCAGAAGACGGAACTGCCGCGGTTTGTAATAAGCATCGGCGGAAGATTCGGATATGTTGACGATGCTGATACACCCAATACTCAGCTTGCGATATTTGAATATGCCGATGCGCCGATCATCTTTGAGGTAAGGGGACTTCCAAAAAGCAAGGACATGAAGGGCGCGATGGATGCGCACCTGGGTATTCGTGTCGGTGTGATAATTAAATGCGAGAACGGGTATTTCGCAGGCGGTCGCGGCGGCGGCTGGGTCTATGACAACGATGGCAACAAGATAAAGCACTTCCCCGGTGACGGGGGCCGAGGTCACCAGCAGAACTTTATCGATGCGGTCCGTTCGCGCAGGAGGAGCGAACTGCGGGCGGGTATCCTGAAGGGGCATATCTGTGCGGGGCTTAGTCATATGGCCAATATATCTTATCGGCTGGGTCAGAATTCGACTCCGGAAGCTGCGGCAGAAGCGATCCGGGATTTTAAATATGCGCCCAAACACTTCGAGCGGATCCGGAAGCATCTATTGCTTAACGATGTTGACCTTGCCAAGACGGGCATTACTGTCGGGCCGGTGCTTGAAATGGATCCGAAGACCGAACGCTTTATCGGTGATGGACAATACTCTACGGCCCGCTGGGCAAACGATATGCTTACAAGACGATACAGAACACCTTTTGTTGTCCCGGATAAAGTTTGATCTTTTATGCTTGATGAATAAATGTTTAAATATTTTTTATTTTTTTCTTGAAGTTATTCAGTAAGTTTGTTAAAAACCAGATTAGCTCTTTTGAAAAGTGAAGATCGACTGCAGGTCCAAAAACTGTTTTGTTTTTGGATATTGAAACGGGAACGCGGTGAAAATCCGCGACGGTCGCGCCGCTGTAAGCGTACGCTGTAATGGCTGAGAATAAGCTAAGTTGCTTTTTTAAAGCTGTTTACAAATCCGAAAGACATTTTATCCACTGTCCGTATTTCGGGCGGGAAGGGGTCTTGAGGTAGGACGCAAGTCAGAAAACCTGCCTGCAATCGAAAGATCGAAGTGTTCTCGCGATTGGGACTGCAGATTGTGCCGGTGGAAGTTTAAAAAGTGTTTTAACACGCTCGGAGGTAATTTTCCCGGCAGATAATCGAAATTTAAGCCGTCATTCCTTTCGCGGGAATGGCGGTTTTTTTTATTGGCTTCGGAGAAGGGTAAAGTCCTCGCGTTAAGGGCTAAAGAAACGTAGAAAGGAGTTATGGAAAAAAAGATGTTAACAAAGTTCTGTTAGGAAGCGTTTCAAACAAAAAATATTTTTAGCGTTAAAGCCATTTTCACATA
>CBDUSK010000041.1:0-9588 GCA_965369915.1 uncultured Phycisphaerae bacterium | reverse complement strand
CTGAGGCCCAAAAAGCCCAGGCCCAGGCCCAAAAGGCAAAACAAGAGTTTGAAAAAGCAACGCAGGAGGCCAAAAAAGCATTGGAAGAACCCGAAAAAAAGAATAAATTTTAAGGTTGACTTTTGCTGTTCGACCGAGTAGTTTGTTTAATGGTGTAATGGGTTTTTGCCGATGAAAGGGGTGTATGATCACAAAAAAAATAATGACATTAACAATCCTTTTGCTGGTTCTTACTTCCTCTGCCTCGGTTTTGTATGCCGCTGATAAGCCGACAAAACCAACCGTTTTGGTTACTAACGATCGAGGCGTGGATTTTGACTGGGAAGCCGGTTCTGCAACCACAGCCGTGAAATGGTCCGTCGTCATCGAGGGCGTGGTTATGTGCAAGATCAAAGGCAGTATGAACTTTACCGAAGTAAAGCTCGGGTTCAATACAGCCAACCATAATCCTCAAGCCTACGATACAGAGCTAAGGTTACAGTGGTCTGATATTATAGGTGCCATAAAAGTTGCCGCGGCAAAGGCCTTAGGCGTCAAGCCCGAAGATATCGACCAGCCGGAATTTAAAGGCACTGCAAGGGTAATGGGTCAGGGGCCCGGAAGTAGCAGTTCCGGGAACAGCGGATTCTCAGCTCCCAGCGAACCTTTTACTATTCCGGACTGAAAAGCGATCCTGCCGGATCAAAATATCAGGGGGCTTACGTCGTGAGGGAGTTTTTCTAAGGGACAACCATCGCATTTTGCTTTCGGCCTGCAGTATTCCTTGCCCAGACGTACCAAAAGGGCGTGATATTCGTTGAAAAGTTTGACATCTCTGTCAAGATAACTTTGGAAAAAATCTCTTACCTGTTCATAATCGGCACCATCTTCGATCAAGCCGTGCCTGCCCATGATCCTGCAGGTATATGCATCGACGACGAAGACCGGCTTGTCGAAAGCATAAAGCACTATCGAATCGGCCGTTTCCGGACCGACGCCTTTTATCTGCAAAAGTTCCCGCCGAAGTGTTTCGGGGTCCGTATCTTCGAGTCTGTTTAAGTCCCCGTCATGTTCTTTAAAGAGCCATTCGAGAAAATTTTTCAGTCTTCCGGCCTTGATATTATAATACCCCGCCGGGCGTATCATCTCCGCCAGTAAAGATATATCCATTTCGTAAAGCTTCTCAGCAGTAAGACTCTTTGCCGCTTTGAGGTTTTTTATGGCCTTTTCCACATTATCCCAGTTCGTGTTCTGCGTGAGGATAGCGCCGACGATGATCTCAAACCTGCTGTGTCCGGGCCACCAGTGCTGGCGGCGGTAATACTCATAGAGCAGTTGGTAAATTTCCATCAGCTTTTCCGTGCTCATGCGGGCCTTTCTTCGGCTGGATCTTTAAATCCTGCGTTTTTACTTTACATTTCCGACCAATGCCTATAACTTTTTAATCCTGATGAGATACAGAACAAAGGATAATCGCAAAACCAGTACAAGTCAACTTGTCAGCTTTGTGCGCGATTCGTACCTTGACCGGACATCCCGCCCTGTCTACAGCATGGTCTACCTGTTGGGTTTTATCATTCTTTATGAAGTCGGAACCATCTGTATTAACCCGCAGGTCCTGAACCAGTCCCTGACTGACGCAAAAATGGTCGTCTCATTCGTCTGGGGACAAAACCTTCTTGAGTATCTCGGATTTTCCGAGCGCATCACCTGGATCGCCATGCCGCTGACAGTGATAGTTATCCTGCTTGCCCTGCAGTACACCTCGCGCACTCGCTGGTATATACGTTTTAAGGATTTTATCCCGATGACGTTTGAGTGCATCCTGCTGGCGGTACCGCTTATCGTCCTGAGTCTTGTGATAACTCGTTCGGTCGGGTTTAGCAGTAATACGGAGTTAACCAGGCCCGGCCTGAGCTTGCGAACCGAATCGGCCCTTCCGGCGATGACAATTCAGACCGAAGCTTCCGCGCCAGATGCCCAAACCACAGCCCCGACCGACGATCAACCCGAAAGTTCTTTATTGGTCGACGTAGTCACCGGGATAGGTGCCGGTATCTACGAAGAGTTTGTCTTTCGCCTGATCCTGATATGTCTGCTGATGCTTCTTTTCCAGGATATTTTGAAGGTCAGCCTGCAAAACTCGATCATCCTGTCGGTGTTGATCGCCGCTGTTCTTTTCAGCGCACATCATCATATATTTTTCGTTAACGGCCAATTCCACGCCGGGGAACCTTTCTCGGTTTCGAAGTTCATATTCCGAACGATCGCCGGAATTTATTTTGCCGTCCTCTTTGCCGTCAGGGGATTCGGGATCACCGCGGGAACCCACGCTTTTTACAACATAATCGCGACGTTTCTTAACGTCTTTCTATTTGCCTGCCGCCGGTAAATTATTATTGCATTTTTTGGAATTTTTTTTCCGAACCTTAGTCTTTTAATCACCCAAACTTGCAAAATCAAAGTCCGATAAGTTTGTCAATATGCATTTTCAGTACTGATAATTTACTTGAATTTCTTACGGTCCTTACGGTATAATACAATGGTTAAGACGACGGTACTAATCTGGTTTAATAATAGGATTGTTCTCTTATGGACGAGCCGAATAGCAAGTTAGCGGTTAGCGAATTGGCCTTTTCACTTTACCAAAGGCCTTTACACCCTGAGCTTTTTAGGATCTATGCCAGGCGGCATCTAAAGACACAGGGCTATGAGACCACCATCTGGTGTACGGGCTGTTCACATGTCATCAGTGTTTACACTCGCGATCTTTGTCTTACCGAACTCATCAGTGTTCCCGGCCAGTTGCTGCCTAAAAGAGGCTTGATAGAACGTTTTCAGTTCCGAGGTCAGAGAAATCATAAATGCACTTTGAGCAGGGGACTGAGTTATATGACCGATTTTCAGGTCGAGAAGATGAGCGCAAATCTCTATCGTCAGAGTCATCTGGACCTGCAGCGATTCGCCCGCAACCGGGGCATGTTCGTCAGTTTTCCTAAATCCGCGGTCGGCGAGCTCGAACCATTCAGCTATATCGATTTCGAGGCCAGGAAAGAAGAACTCCATCTTCACACTTTCCATGCCTTTCCCGATCAGGTGACGATAATCAAAACCCAGTCACTGTTTGATTTTCATTGAGGATTGACTTTAAAAGACAAGCCCCATGAACCCGGGGCCTTATTCCCCTGTCAGCCAACTGCCAGCCATAAGAGACAGATCGTCAGCGTTCACCCAGTCGTTCCCATCCATGTCACCGTATAAAATCTCCCGATATTCGGCGCTGTTCGGATCAGGGATATTGTTCGGGTCCCGGTAGTCGTACTGCCAGGTATATGCCAGCAATCCAAAATCCTTCATATTAATTTGACAGTCGTGATTGATATCGCCATATTCCGGAGCTATGCAGAGATAAAAACCATCGACCGCTAAATAACTGTTTACTATGTCATCGCCTACATCCTCTACGTGACATACAAGGTCATAAGTTCCTTCCTCTTCTTGAATGAAGGAGTACTCGAAATGCTGCCATCCGTCTGTAGAGCCATGACTCACTACACTTTCGACGTCTATATGGACAAGGCTGATATCATTCGCATCTGATACAAGGGTAATTTCTGCGTAATCGTTAAAGTTAGAGCTATCGTCTATTCTTTCATGAGTTCCAAAGAAATATTTTCCGGTTAACCTTTGACCTGCACCGATTTCGATTGTCTGAGAGATACGCCCAAAATTAGTCGAACCGGGAGGTTGAATTTGTCCGGTCGACAGTACTACGAGTCTGTCACCTTCGAAAGGCTCCAGTCCTGCTATAGGATCTATTTTCCAGTTCTCATAACTGCCGTGGTCAGGCGATTCTATTTCGGGCTTAAACAGTGTTACTGATGCGGCATAGTTCTCTGTATTCCAACCCGTCGGTTTGTCAAAGCCCCAGCCGTCGTTCGGGTCGAAAAGTTCGAAGTCACCATTATAAATTTCTCCGGAAGCGGTCCCCGCAGAGCATATGCACAAAATGGCAAACACAGAAACCGCGAAACAAATATTCAGCTTCAATTTGGTTAAATTCATAGCAATCTATTATACTCTAAATAGCATTAAAAATCAAGTTTATTCTACAATAAACGCTAAAAATACGCTTTTCAGCTTTTCGTGTTTACAAAAAGCAACGTTACTCGTTTTTCCGCAGTTGAAAGGTTCATATTAATGCGATACTGCCATGCCAACTTCCGCCTGCTGCTTATTTTCAACACGTCTGCTTAATCGATACAATACTTTTTATCGAAACCTGATCGCATTATCGGTCCTGTGTACACAAGGACAGGGGTTGCTTTGCCTGCAAGCGGCAGAAAATAAGCAAAATCAATATTGGTACGTCGTTTGCGGATTTAAAGTTCAATCGTTCTTAAGGGATTAACGCTTAATTCGAGATGGGCAGCAGGAAAGGGAAATCTGACAATATGGACGAAACTGCATTTGAAAAGAAACTGAACGAATTGGTCAATGAAATCGGCACTATCCCTGTCTCTCAACGAAAAAAACTGATTTCACTGGCTCAGAGAACTCGAAATTGCCACAAAAAACTTGAAAAAAGTATAAGCGGTCTGCAGGAATCACTCGATTACCTCAGGCTCAGCATTAAATATCTCCTCTTTGATCTCGAGGCAACACGTCGGGAAAATGCCTATCTCAGGAAACTACTTGAGGATAACAGTAAGTAAAACGCTGTTTTGAGAGATTCTGTATTGTCATAATCGACCCTTCCTTCAGGAGGACACTATAGGGGGCTTTTAAAAATCCTGCTTTTTTCACAATAAACGCCATTTTTTAGATCAGATTACCAAAGTACCGCCCTTTTTTTGTCGATAGAACAAGTATAAAATAATTGTCTTGTTTTTAGATGATCTCCGGCATATTTGCCCCGGAACAAAATTTCAACCGGTGCATATAAATATAAAGACAGTTCAGGCTGTGATTTTTCCAGACAATTGCCGCAATGGTTTGACAGGCTCGGTTAGTGTGGTAAAATCTAAATATATAGAAACAGGGTTTTATTCAGCATAGGCGAAAAGAGGGATTTTTATGTTTGAACGTTTCACAGATCGCGCAAGAAAGGTCATGGCCCTGGCCAATCAGGAGGCCCAGAGGTTCAACCACGAATATATCGGAACCGAACACGTTCTTCTTGGACTGGTTAAGGAGGGAAGCGGAGTCGGGGCCAATGTGCTTAAAAATCTTGATGTAGATATCAAGAAACTTCGCCTGGAGATCGAAAAACTCGTAAAGAGCGGGCCCGACATGGTAACTATGGGCAAACTTCCACAGACACCTCGCGCAAAAAAGGTTATTGAATATGCTATCGAAGAGGCGCGCGCTTTGAATCATAATTATGTCGGAACCGAACATATACTTCTCGGTCTTTTGCGTGAGACAGAGGGTATCGCCGCCCAGGTGCTTATGAATCTTGGGCTTAAGCTCGAAGATGTCCGCCAGGAAGTTCTTAATCTCTTAGGGGCAGGTGTTGATAACTCCTACCAGGGCTTGGGTGTGAAGTTAGGGCCGACCGCAACTCAGAAACAAAAGAGCAAGACACCAGCCCTGGACAGCTTCGGAAGGGATCTCAATGAACTGGCTGCAAACGATAAACTTGACCCCGTCATCGGAAGAGTAAATGAGATCGAAAGACTTATCCAGGTCCTCTGCAGGAGAACAAAGAACAACCCTGTACTGCTGGGTGAAGCCGGAGTAGGTAAGACCGCTATTGTCGAGGGTCTGGCGCAGAGGGTCGTCGACAAGGTAGTGCCTGAAATATTGAAGGACAAACGGTTCGTCGTGCTTGACCTGGCGATGATGGTGGCTGGTACAAAATATCGTGGTCAGTTCGAGGAGCGGATAAAAGCGGTTATAAATGAGGTCAGAAGAGCAGGTAATGTCGTACTGTTTGTCGACGAGCTTCATACCCTTGTCGGAGCCGGTGGAGCTGAAGGGGCGATCGACGCTTCGAATGTCCTTAAACCGGCACTTGCCAGAGGAGAAGTGCAGTGCATAGGCGCCACCACGTTTGATGAATACAGAAAGTATATCGAAAAAGACGCGGCACTTGAAAGACGTTTCCAGACTATCGCCGTCGAGCCGCCCTCAAAGGACGAGACCGTCGAGATACTCAAAGGGCTTCGAGACCGTTATGAAAAACACCACAAGGTACACTTTACCGATGAGGCGCTCTTTCAGGCCGTCGAATTGTCCTCGCGTTACATTTCCGGAAGATGTCTCCCGGACAAGGCTATCGACGTCATAGACGAAGCCGGGGCAAGGGTCCGTCTTAAGAATATGACTCCCCCGCCGGATATGGCGAATTTAGAAGCTAAGCTCGAAAAGCTCCAGAGCGAAAAAGACGATGCCGTCAGGAACGCCGATTATGAGCGGGCCGCGGCGCTCAGGGATGAATCACAGCGTGTACTTGATGAAAAAACCCTGATTCAGAAACAGTGGCGTGAACAGAACAAGGAGATCACAGGCGAGGTCGATAACGAAATCATTGCCGAAGTTGTGAGCAAGATAACCGGCGTACCTTTGACCAGGCTTGAGAAAAAGGAAACTCAACGTCTTCTCGAGCTGGAAGATGAACTTCACAAGATGGTTGTCTCACAGAATGAGGCGATTACCGCGGTCGCAAAATCCGTCCGAAGAAGCCGAAGCGGACTTAAAGACCCCAATCGCCCCATGGGAAGCTTCCTCTTCATCGGTCCCAGCGGCGTCGGAAAAACCCTGCTGGCAAGGGCGCTGGCGGAGTTTATGTTCGGAGACGTCGATGCTCTTATACAGATGGACATGAGCGAATATATGGAAAAACACAACGTCAGCAGGCTTGTCGGCGCCCCTCCGGGATATGTCGGATACGAAGAAGGCGGACAGCTCACCGAGCGCATCAGACGCCGTCCTTATTCGGTACTCCTGCTTGACGAAATAGAAAAAGCTCACTCCGACGTTTACAATATGCTCCTGCAGATAATGGAGGAAGGAAGACTTACCGATTCCTTCGGAAGACACATTGACTTCAAGAACGTCATCCTTATCATGACCAGCAACATCGGGGCGGACCTTATCAGGAACCAGGGCGGTTTTGGGTTCGGCAAGCGGACCGAAGAATCTAACTATGAGAAGATGAAAGAGATGCTGACCAAAGAGATCGATCGTCATTTCAGGCCTGAATTCCTCAACCGTCTCGATTCTCAGATCGTTTTCAAGGCCCTGACCAGGGATGACCTCACAACTATCGTCGAATATGAGCTGAACAAAGTATTCAAGCGGCTTATCGAACACGGCCTGAAACTCGAAGTCAGCAATGCGTCAAAGGAGTTCCTTATCGACAAGGGATACAATCCCGAATTCGGTGCCAGGCCTCTGCGGCGCGCCATCGAGCGGTATATAGAAGACCCACTTTCAGAAGGACTGCTCAAAGGGGATTTCAAGAGGACCGATGTTATTAAGATCGATGTCCTCGACGAAGAACACCTGAAATTCGAGCCTGGGAAAAGAACAAACAAAAAGAAAAAAGAAGTCGCTCAGACTAAACAAAACCAGCAATAGAAACTGATTCATTGATTATTCAAGGCCCGGTTCAGGACGATCTAATCCGGGCCTTTTTTCAAACCAGTGTTAAAATCCCTACTGCTTATTCAGCAGCTTGATCTCAGCGTCGGTGTGCTGTTTTTTGAACAATTTTATAAACTCGCCTCTTTCGATCCACTCGACGTTCCCGTCCAGTCTCATTACTACGTAACCTTTTTTGACAAAGAATTTGTAATCCTTATACGAATAGGCCAGGATCGTGTCCGGGCCGTCGTCAAAACCTATCCATCGTGCGCGGTACTGAACTCCACCAAGCCTGACCGCGCTGATGGAATTCTTTAGCCGGTTGAAATAGGATTCGGACGGCGTCGAATGATAGTTGTCGCGGTATTTGCGAACTTCTTGGCCAAGCAGTTCCATTGCACGAATGGCTTCGGACCTATTGATGACATCCTTGACATTGATCATCGCCCCAACAAATATTGCCGTACCTGCCGTCACGAAAATGAAGTTTGTGATTATCGACCTCTGCCGTTTATTCATTGTTATCCGTCAGTTTAGAAACACCTGTTTTTTTGCCATCCTATTTCCTTTTGGGTATTCTGCTCTCGGAAAACATCCGTATTGCTTCAGGATAAGCGATGCATTCCTGCTCGAACACTCTTGCCGCCAGCGAATCGGCGTCATCGTCATCTTCGACATTACATACCTTTTGGACAAGGATCTGACCCTTATCGTATTCATTGGTACAGAAATGGACCGTACAGCCGCTTACCTTACAGCCCGCTTTCAGCACCGCTTCGTGAACGTGATGGCCCCACATGCCCTGTCCGCCGAAACTCGGCAAAAGGGCCGGGTGAATATTCATCACCCGGTTATTGTACTGCCTGGATATCTTCCACAGGCAAAGCCATCCTGCCTGTATCACTAACTCGACTTTCGCCTTTACAAGCTCCGATTCGATCCGTTTGCTGAACTCGTCGATATCAGGATGATCCTTTTTCCTGATGATGACGGGCTCAATGCCTATCTTTCCGGCCCTTTCAACGCCCTTGATCTTCGACCGTGAGCATATAACCAAAACGATCTGTGCATTCAACTTGCCCGCTTCGATCTGGTTATGGATATTGACCATCGTCCTGCCGCCTCCGCTGAGAAGGATGCCCAGCCGAACCTTTTTGCTGTTTTCCGAACCGCTTTGAACGGCAAGATCGACGTCCTTTTTCATATCCATCGCAAGGTTGGCCAGATCGTCGGCTTGTTGATTTTTGTCCCGAAGGATATGAGTTATTTCGAAACTTTTGAATGTGTCAGCCAGCTCTGCGCACCGGCTGAAAATGTCCTTGAGGCTCTTGCTCTTTACTTTGTATTCGCCGTTGATCTGTCTTACTACCAGTTCACTGTCGCTGAATACTCGAACTCCGGATATTCCCAACTCCCTCGCGGCAAGAAGGCCCTGTAAAAGTCCCGTGTATTCGGCTGCGTTATTCGTTGTCTTGCCGAGGAAGAAACCTTTACCCCCGATGATCTTTCCGCTGGTATTGATCAATACGAACGCCGCTGCCCCGGGGCCGGGATTGCCCCTGCTTGCCCCGTCGGTATAGATGGTTACTTGTTCCCGCAAAGCTTAACCCTGCACAGATCATAAAAAAAAGACAACGATTAATAACGCCAGGTGATATTGTCCTTCCGTACTCGCAAACTTTATGGTTCTTCAGAGGTTTGAAGTACCAATATCCGTGTGCAGTTACTGCATCGGATAATCTCATCTTTGGTCATTAATTGATTTACGGTCTCAGTCGGGATGCCCATAAAGCAGCCGTCACAACTGAAAATCTCGACTTTCTCGTTCTGCCGGGTCGCCGTGGCAAGGGCTTCACCATCGTATGTCTCTGCCACTCGGTTGAATACATCCAGGGCCTCCGGCGGGATATCTTTTGCCACCTGATCCCATTCGGCCTGGATGTCCTTTATCTCAGACTCGAATCCTACTGCCTTAGTCTCAGTCTCCTTGCGAAGCTCCTCGAGTTTTCCCTTTTGCTC
>CBDUSK010000040.1:0-9592 GCA_965369915.1 uncultured Phycisphaerae bacterium | reverse complement strand
ATCTGCTGATACTAAGACGTGCGGTTCTCCGCTGAATCTGCCATTTCTATGACGGTGCGTATTTTAACATAATATCGAAAAAAGTCAAGGGAAAAATGTTACCGGAGGCCTTTAATTTACCCTTTAATTTACCCTGTCTATGGAAATTTTTTCCGCATTGCATACTTTTTTTACATATCTTGCACAGCACTATTTTACTATTCAAAATAATTTTAATTTTATTTTATAATCAAAAACTACGTTTTTGTGCAGATAATACCGTCGATACTTTCCGTTTGGGCTGTTAGCGATTTCTACGTAATTAAGAGCCGACCTCCGGCGTGTTTGGCACGTAAATTGCGGTAATGTCTGATAATTATTAGAACGGAACGATGCGTATTTTTTAAAAGGGGTTCGTAATGAAAAAGAGAGTAATTTTTATACTGGCAATATTGACCAATGCAGGATTTGCAAATGCGACATATTTGTATGATGGTGCTGTCTACGACATCGATTACGTTGTCAGTGATTATTTGCAAATTGGGGGAATAACTACTGTTAACGTCTACGATGGTGGTGGTACAGTGGGCGGTATATCGGCACATGATAGTGCTGAACTTAATATTTTTGATGGAATTTTTGGAGAAAATATTGCAGTTAGAGATAATGCCGTAGCCACCATATATGGTGGCACTTTTGGAAAAAATGACCACATGGACGTCAGTATTGTAGTAGGTGAACAAAGTTCAACAATTATTTACGGTGGTACATATTCTTCTAGAATACTACTTTATGGTTCCCCGGATGATTCCCCAACACTAGAATTTCATGGAACAGATTTCTATATTGGTGGCCAGAGTGTATTTGGTCTGATTGATGCTGAAGAATTGGTCTTGACTGGAGCGATGTCGAAAACAATAAATGATAATTGGCTTACCTACTATGGTATTTTGACTGGAACTTTAGAAGATGGCTCAATACTTAATAACGAATTAAAGATGATAAGCAATCTTGATGGAAACCATGCAAATCTGTTTGTTGTCCCCGAACCTGCAACTTCATCCGTATATGAAATTATCGATTTGAGTGAAGGATTTGAGGAGTTTTGCAACGCAATAAAAATAAATGACTCAGGACAGGTAATTGAATTATTGTATTTTCCAGAGCATGGCCTTTCTAAATTACCTCCACTTAGAGAAGTGTTGCTTTGGGACGACGGTCAGCTAACCGACCTGGGCTATATATCTTTTCATATAATAACAGGCTTCAACAACTCAGGGCAGGTATTGACAAGTAGAGGCCTTTTTGAAAATGGACAATTTAACGATTTTGGACTCAGTATCTTTGATGGCTTTAGAGACATCAATGATCACGGCCAAATAATCGGGCAGGAGATTAAAAGAAGCGTGATTCCTATCGGACAAATAACACAAAATCAGATGTTGACAAATTCAGAGCGAATCGCTTTTGTATATGATCCGATTGATGGATATATGGAGTTCGGTCCATTTTTTGGGGAATGGACATTTCCATTAGCTATCAACAATAATGGGCAGATCGTATGTGAAGAAGTACAATCAAAACATTTTCTGACCTCGTATATATGGGACATGAACACCGATGAAATAATGGAGTTCGGATTCACTGTTTCATCTGCAGATATTAACAATAACGGACAGATCGTTGGAACTGCATCTTTACTTCCACCTATCGGCTATTCATTCTTCTGGGATGAAGCCTCAGGCAAAATTGACCTTGAGCCTGTAAATGGCGAAGAGGTTATTTACGGCAAAGCGATCAATGACTCCGCTCAAATAGTCGGTTATTGCGGACCACAACAAGGTCATGGGCTGCCTTGGCTTCCTTACATTGTCGACAGTGACAATAACGCATTTATCTGGGAAAAGGAAACGGGTGTTGTTTATCTGAACGATTTTCTTGAGGAAGATTCTCAATGGGACCGGCTTATCGTTGCTAACGACATAAACAATGACGGCTGGATCGTAGGGTATGGTATTACAAATAACGGCGAAGCACATGGATTTTTGATGACTCCTGTTCTTCCGATAACAGCGGGTGTTGAAATTAAGCCAGAGATCGTCAATCTTTCGAGCAGGGGTAAGTGGATCACATGTTGGGTATGGCTGGGCGAAGAGTATGACATTGGGGGTGTAGATACTAACAGCATATTGCTTGAGGGTCAAATCGCAGCGGAGCATATCCGGGTCGATGAAGAAAAGCGGGTTATAATGGTAAAGTTCAGCCGTTCTGAGGTTTGTGACGGTCTTGAAGTCGGTGAAGCCGAATTAATAGTAAGCGGGGAACTTGTCGACGGGACCAAATTTGAAGGCACAGACACTGTAAGGATAATAGATTAAAACTGGCTTAGGAGGTTTCGGCGGCATGCCCGAAAATGTCCAAAAACTCATAAGTATTCTTGAGCCGTAGGAATAAGATGTTTGATAACAAATCAAAATCCCGTTTTTAACACGTCTGAGAGGATTCGAACCTCTAACCTTCGGTTCCGTAGACCGATGCTCTATCCAATTGAGCTACAGACGCAGCACTGAAGGACGATTATAACAATTCGGCGTACGTTTTGTTAGATTTTTTTGATTTCCCCGTTTGTTCGCGGGGCAAGAAACTTCTGCGACAATAAGTTACGATCCCGCTGCCGCCGAATTTATTACACTTCAAAGGTATGAATTACCGAACACCGTATTTGATTATTGAACGTTTTTTAGGGGGCCAAACCCGCGTTTTTAGCACCCTAAGCCCATATCAAGTCTTTAGGCACGGCAGTTGCTTTATTATCAGAGGCAAACGTGAACAACACCGGGGGCTATTAAGAAGTGGGAAGTGCTATGGAAGACCAAAAAACAGAATGGGTCCAAAAGTACGCGGAAATGGCGCTGCATTTCTGGCACGGCCATGAATACGGACAATTAGTCTCTGATGACTACCTCGCCAAGCTTGAAGAGGACCTCTCTGAACAGTATGAAGATCCGGTAAAGCGTGAGTTCGTGGAAATGCTCTGGGTCGAGTGAGACGTATTTACAGGCATCTGTAACGGGGGCAGGGGGGGAAAGTTCGACTATTTTTCAAGTTTTTGCCGGGCATTGTCCCTGTTAACACCTTATAGCAGGGCGTTCTTCGATCGCAAAAGTTATTTCCTGCCCTGATGGAGTATTTTGACATTTCCGCTAAAATGTGTATAATAAACCGCTTGTGATGACCACTGAACTGTGAAACGATTGACAGAGGTTTGTTTTATGCGGCGAATATTGGCGGTGATCCCTGAAAAATGTTCCGGCTGCAGGGTTTGTGAGATAACCTGTGCGGTCCATCGGGCAGGTGTTAATAATCCCAAGAAGGCCCGGCTGCGGGTAATGACGGTTTATCCGCATCCTGTGGTGCGTATGCCGGTGGTGTGCAGCCAGTGCAGGGATGCCAAGTGTATGGCAGCGTGTCCGACGAATGCTATTTACAGCAAAGACGGGGTCGTAAGGATCAATGAGGACGAATGCGTCGGCTGTCATGCCTGCGTCGATGCCTGTCCTTTCGGAGCGATGTATATTCATCCTGACCTTGACGTTCCGTTAAAATGCGATCTGTGTGAGAATAACGGCCGGCCTCAGTGCGTCAGGATGTGCCCGACAGAAGCGATAGTGTTTCTCCCGGAGCATGTATTCGGCCAGACTCATCGCCTCAATAATGTGCTGTCATACGCGCACATGAAAGAGATCGAGTACATGGAAAAGGGAGAAACCAAAAAACTGCACTATGCCGACAACAACGCCTCCGAGCAGTCTCGTGACAAAAAGAAAGGACCCCGATGAAAGACCATACGGGCGGATATTTCGGACAGATACTGCATGTCGATATGTCAACCGCCTCGGCAAGAACCGAGCCGGTAAACGATGAGTTTATCGAACAGTTTATCGGTGGGCGGGGTTTTGCCGTCAAGCTGCTGTGGGATAACCTCGCAAAGCATGACTCGATAGACCCCTTAGGCCCGGAAAATATGCTCGTAGTCGCACCGGGGCCTTTAACCGGTGTCTATCTTCCAAGCTCAGGCAAAAATACTTTCGCATCGATCTCGCCGGCGACGGGGCTGTTCGGTGATTCGAGCATGGGGGGCGGTTTCGGCGTCGAACTGCGTCAGGCAGGTTACGATGCAGTGGCGATAACCGGAGCCGCCGAAGAGCTCAGTTATCTTTTCATCGACAGCGATGATATATCAATAGTGCCATGTCCCGAACTCAAGGGCAAAGGCAATCTTGAAACCGAAGGACGCATCAGGGAAAAATTAGGCGACCATGATGTAAAAGTTGCTTCTATCGGCATTGCCGGCGAGAACATGGTTCGCTTTGGGTGTGTTACCAGCGAGTGGAGCAGGAACGCAGGACGCACCGGCATAGGAGCGGTGATGGGCAGCAAGAACCTCAAGGCCATTGTCGTTCGCGGGCACAAGGACCTGCCCGTATGCAATATGGACAGCGTTATCGATATCTCCGAAAAGGCCTACAAAGAACTCGGCGAACATGTGATGATGAACATGTGGCAGCAGCAGGGCCTGATGGGTGTCGTCGATTACGCCAACGAGATGGGCATTCTGCCAACGTATAATTTCCGCGATACGCACTGGGAAAAAGCCAATGCTATAAACGCTTCTACGATGCTTGCCGATTACAAGATCGGCAACACCGCCTGTTTCGGTTGTCCGATGTGCTGCGGGAACATCAACCTGGTAAAGGAAGGAAAATGGGCAGGCACCGTTACCGAGGGCCCGGAGTATGAAACGGCCGCGATGTTAGGCTCCAACGTAGGTATCGACAGTTTCGCCGGGATATTGCGGGCAAACCATCTTTGCGATGACCTCGGAATAGATACGATTTCGACGGGCAACCTTATCGCGGTGGTTATCGAAGGATACGAAAAAGATCTGCTCACACTTGACGACATCGACGGAAAAGCAATATCGTGGGGGGACGCCGACAGGGTGATGGAACTTATCGTCCAGATCGCGAAATGCGAAAATATCGGAAAGACACTTGCCCTTGGAGCAAAAGGAGTTCTTAAGCGCTGGCCTCAGCTGACCCCGCTCCTCCTGCATGTCAAGGGGCTGGAGCAGTCGGCCTATGACTGCAGGGGGGCAAGCTCGATGGCGCTTGCCTACGGAACGAGCGATATCGGAGCGCATCATACCCGGGCATGGACCGTCGGCAAGGAACTCGAGGCAGGGGCCGACTGGACCATCGACCAAAAGGTCGACCTTGTATTGTATCATCAGCATCTCCGGTCACTGTTCGATATATTCGGCGTATGTCGTCTGCCATGGATCGAGCTGGGCTTCCACGAGGATTTTTACGCCGAACTTTACAGCGCCGTCGTCGGTAAGCAGTACAGCCTGGACGATCTCTTAAAAAAGTCTCGGAACATATATGACATGACACGGGCGATAAACATTAAGCTCGGAGTTACACGCTCCGACGATTATCCGCCGCCAAGAACTTTTGTCCCGATACACTCAGGACCTTTAGCAGGTAGGGTCTGCGACAAAGATGAATATGAAAAGATGCTCAGCCTCTACTACAAAAAACGAGGCTGGGACAATCAAGGCAAGCCTTCCATAACACTTAAGTGACAAAGATAGCATCTAACCGGTTGCCTAGAGACAGCAAGGGGCGTGTTTTTTAGTTGACTTGGGGATGAGTTTCGCTAAAATGTCCGGACTATAGGTGAATTAGCACTGTAAATATATAAAGATTCAAGGAGCAGCAGGTGCCGTATAATTGCGTAGTACTGATAAAGCAAGTACCTGATACGAAACGAATTACAGGCCAGGCCATGAACGATGACGGCACGGTAAATCGTGGTGCGCTTCCGGCCATTTTCAATCCTGAGGACCTTAACGCACTTGAATTGGCTCTCCGAATCAAGGACGAATTCGGCGGACATGTTACTGCCGTAACGATGGGACTTCCCGCCGCAAGCGAAATTTTGCGCGAGGCGCTTTACCGAGGTGCCGATGATGCGGTGCTGATTACCGACAGACGCTGTGCGGCGAGTGATACTCTGGCCACCAGCTATATCTTATCATGCGCGGTCAAAAAGATCGAACATGATATCGTACTCTGCGGCCGGCAGGCGATCGACGGCGATACCGCTCAGGTCGGACCGCAGTTAGCAGAAAAACTCGGCATCGGGCAGATCACCTATGTCCGGGAAATACTCGCCCTTGAAAACTCGAAGATAACCGCACGCCGGACTATCGGCAACGGCTGGCAGGAAGTAAAGGCCAAACTGCCCGTCCTGCTTACCGTCACCGCCGAAGCTAACGAACCAAGGGGCGCCGCCGCAAAGAAGATGATGAAATATAAAAAGGCCCGCAGCAAGGCAGAGATCGAGATCGCACTGAACGGATCCGGGACAAATGAAAGTGAATCCAAACTCAAAAAGCTTGTGAAAAAAGAAACAAAGGCACTCGCCAAAAAAGAACTGCTTATAAAACAGTGGGACCTGGATTATCTCGATGCCGACCTTACCTTCTGCGGCAGGGACGGTTCGCCCACAAAAGTCCATCGGATACAAAACGTTGTCCTGACCGCACAGGAAAGTGTACAAGTCGAACCGACAGAATCAGGCATCGCCGAAATGGTCCACGGATTGATCGAGGGGCATACAATAGGATAGCACTGTCTCAGGATCGAAACATAAGTTTGTAAGGAAATAATATGATCGATGTTAATACTTCCGGAGAAGTTTGGATATTCGCTGAGCAGCATCACGGAAAGCTTGCCGAAACCCCGCTGGAACTGCTCGGTAAGGGAAGAGAATTAGCCGATAAGCTCTCGGTCCCCCTTTGTGCCGTTCTGCTTGGTGAGAACGTCGAGCTGCTTTCCGATCACCTCGGCAGATACGGAGCCGAAAAGGTGTACCTCTGCGAGCATCCTCTCCTTGAGCACTATCAGACAAACTCGTATGCAAAGGTGGTTTGCGACCTCATCGGCGCGTACAAACCACAGATAGTCCTTTACGGTGCCACACCCTGCGGGCGCGACCTTGCTCCTCGCGTCGCAAGCGCCGCAAAAGCCGGACTTACCGCCGACTGCACCGATCTCCAGATAGGCGACCATGAAGTCAAAAAGACCGGCACCGTTTACAAAAATCTTCTTTTTCAGATCCGTCCCGCGTTCGGCGGCAACATAATCGCCACCATCATCAACTACGACCGCTGGCCTCAGATGGCGACCGTCCGTGAAGGTGTTATGCCAATGCCCGAACCAGACGGTAAACTCAAGCCCGAAGTCGTTAAAGTCTCCGCCAGTATTACCAGCAGCGACCTGGCGATCGAAATACTCCGGGAGCATCTGCAGGAAAAGAAAGTCAACCTTAAAGAAGAACGTATCATCGTTGCCGGAGGTGCAGGCCTCGGCAGTAAAGAAAACTTCAAACTCGTATGGGACCTGGCACATTGCCTCGGCGGGGCTCCCGCTGCGACCAGGGCCGCCGTCGACCTCGGCTTTATCGACCACGACCACCAGGTCGGTCAGACCGGAACGACGGTAAGGCCGAGCCTTTATATCGCCGTGGGCATCAGCGGAGCCATCCAGCATATGGCCGGTATGAGCGACAGCAAAAAGATCATCGCTGTTAATAACGACCCGAAAGCGCCGATCTTCGATCTTGCGCATTACAAAATACTCGGCGATCTAAACGAGGTCGTACCAATGATGATAAAGGCTATTAAGGAAAAAGTTTAATTACAGGATCGATCTATGGCTAGTTTTTACGAAGACAATGACGACCTCAGGTTCATGTTTAAACATTTGGACCTTGCTCATATTGCAGAACTTACCGAAGAAGGTTTTCGGTTCGCCGATGAATTCGCCCATGCCCCGGCTGATGCCGAAGAGGCGATAATAAATTACGAAATGGTCCTCGATTCGATCGGCCACCTCAGTGCTGATTTTATCGACCCCCGAAGCGAAGATATCGACAGGGAGGGCACAGTCCACAACTCCGACGGCACCGTAAGTTATGCAAAAGGCATCGCCGAGTCTTTGGACGCCCTGGCAAAAGCCGATGTAATGGGATTTACTTTGCCTCACCGTTTCGGAGGCATCAATTTCCCTGAGACAGTATATACTATGGCATGTGAGATGGTATCCCGAGCCGATGCCGGGCTTACGAACCTCTTCGGCCTGCAGGGAATAGGCGGAACCATCAATGCTTTCGCTTCCGAAGAGTTGAAACAAAAATATCTCCGCGATTTTGCCTCGGGCAAAATTACAGGTGCAATGGTTCTTACCGAGCCGGACGCCGGCTCGGACCTGCAGGCCTGCCAGGTAAAGGCGTTCCAGGACGACAGCGGACAATGGTATCTCCACGGGGTAAAACGATTCATCACCAACGGCGGGGGCGATGTCCTGCTCGTCATGGCCAGAAGCGAACCCGACCGGACCGGAGGACTCGGCCTGAGTCTCTTCGTTTGCGGACAGGGACCGGCCGTCCATATACGAAGGATCGAGGATAAACTCGGCATCCACGGTTCCCCGACCTGCGAACTGTTTTTCGATAATACGCCCTGTGAACTTGTCGGCGAAAGACAGCGAGGCCTGGTTACCTATGTCATGGCCCTGATGAACGGAGCAAGGCTCGGAATTGCCGCCCAGTCGATGGGTCTGGCAGAAGCCGCTTACCGCATCGCCCGCGATTACGCTTCCAGCCGTGTACAGTTCGGTGTTACGATCGAAAAGCTGCCCGCCGTCCGCGATATGGTCATCGATATGAAGCTGGCCATTGAAGCGGCAAGGTCGCTGATGTACGCCACAAGCGTCTCGGTTGATATGATGTTCGGCACCCAAAAGGCCCTCGAAGATCCGCCCGAAGATAAAGCCGAAGCCAGGGAGCTTAAACAAAAGTTCAAAAAATTCAAACGCTTCGCCGCAATGCTCACCCCCATGAGCAAGTACTTCTGTTCGGAGATGTGCAACACCGTCACGTACGATTCGATACAGGTACTCGGCGGAAGCGGTTTCATGAGAGATTATCCCTGCGAACGCTACGCTCGCGACGCCAGGATAACCACCATCTACGAAGGCACAAGCCAGCTGCAGATCGTCGGCGCCGTCAGGGGCGTCTGCGGCGGAACGTTTGAAAGGTATCTCGCCGAACTCGAAGCTGTCGAATACGACGCTGAAGTAAACGGCCTGCTCGATACACTCAAGGAGGGCGCCTTGCTCCTTAAAGAATGTATCGCGTTTGTCAAAGAAGCCGGGGTCGAATACATGGACCTCTACGCAAGAAACCTCGTCGATATCGCGATCGCGCTGATCAATGGCTATCTGCTCTGCGGACAGGCTTCTTCGAAAGTTGATATGCTCGTCCCTGTCGCGGGCCCTACCGAAAACGGCTCGGCGAAAACCATCCCCATGAAAAAACGAAAGGCCGTCCTGGCCAAACGATATATCGATAAAAACGCAAACAAAATTGCCGCCCTGGCAAGATCAATATGCAGCGGAAACAGGTCCACATTCAACGACTACGAAACACTAATAGGCCCAGTACCTGAAGAAATTTAAAACAGCATTTTCATTTCGGTAAAGTT
>CBDUSK010000039.1:0-9609 GCA_965369915.1 uncultured Phycisphaerae bacterium | reverse complement strand
AAGACCGGGGAGAAAACGGAAGTCGGCGATTTTACGAAGTACCGGATCGACGGTACCGGGGTGATAGGCACATACGTTCATTTCAACGGAAAAGTTGGCGCGATGGTCGAGATCGGGACCAGCAGCGACGAGGTATCCTGCGGCATAGTCCGGGCCGCGACGGATGTGGCGATGCACGTTACGGCGATGAATCCTGCAGGCGTAGATCGGGATTCGATCGATCCTGCGATAATCGAGAGTGAAAGACAGATCGCCAAAGAACAGATGAAGGACAAGCCTGCGAATATCATTGACAAGATCGTCGAAGGTAAACTGGCCAAGTTTTTCAAGGAAAACTGCATCGTGGACCAGCCTTTCGTAAAGGATGACAGCAAAACTGTCGGCGAGGCGGTATCGGCGGCGGCCAAAGCGGCGGGAGGCGAAGCGAAGATAAAAAGATTTATACGATTTGAAATCGGCTGACAAGAGTGTATAATAGGCACCGGCAGCAAAAGTTGTCGGTGCCTTTTTTATGGTCTAAACCAAAGAGGGAACGATGGCGAAACTGAAATACAAACGGATATTGTTGAAGCTCTCGGGGGAGATCTTCTGTAGACCGGGCGGGTTCGGCATCGAAGGCGCGCCGCTGGATTCTATCGCCGAAAGGATCGCAAAGATATGCAAACTCGGGCCTGAAGTGGCGGTCGTCGTCGGCGGGGGCAATTTTCTCCGGGGCGAGGCGTTTTCGAAGAAAAGCAATATCCCGCGAAACACCGCCGATTACATGGGGATGCTCGCTACCATTATCAATGCCTGCGCCCTGCAGGAAACTCTGGAGAAAAAGGGTCAGTCCACAAGGGTGCTCAGCGCGATCGAAGTTTCGGCGATATGCGAGCCGTTCATCCGGCGAAGGTGCCTGCGTCACCTTGAACAGGGCAGGGTCGTTATTCTGGCAGGCGGGACGGGGAACCCGTTCTTTTCAACCGATACCTGTGCGGCACTTCGGGCGGCGGAACTTGACGTTGAGCTGATCATAAAAGCCACCAAGGTCGATGGCGTATATTCCGATGACCCGATGACAAACCCGAAAGCCCAACTGATAAAGGAAATAACCTACAGAGAGGTTTTGAGTCAGGGTTTAAAAGTTATAGATCCGGCGGCGATCAGTCTGTGCAGCGAGAACGATATTCCTGTGGTAGTTCTTAATATTTTCAAGGAAGGCAATATAACAAAGACGCTTTACGGGGAAAAAATAGGTACGCTGATAAGTCAATAAGAAGCCTCGACGGGCGACAACGAGGCCGTTTAACGGATAACAACCGGTTTAAAGCCGATTACAAAGAGTGGTGTTTAGCGGAGTTTGAAAGATGCCTACAAAGCAGATAGTCGAAGAACATAAAAAAAGCATGGAAAAAACGCTGGAGTATTTAAACAACGATCTTCGGGGGGTCAGGACTGGAAGAGCATCTGCCGGATTAGTGGACAACCTCAGCGTCGAATATTACGGAACGCCGACCCCGTTGAAACAGTTGGCGACGGTGGCGGTGCCGGAGCCGGCTTCGATCGTCATCAAGCCTTTTGACCCGTCTTGTTTAAAGGAAATCGAAAAGGCGATCAAAAACAGCGATCTGAGCCTGGCCCCGATAGCCGACGGCAAAATCATCAGGCTCAATATTCCTCCGTTAAGTGAAGAGCGAAGAAAACAGATCATCCAGCAGGTCAAGCAGGTGGGGGAAAAATCGAAAGTGAGCATCAGGAACATCAGGCGTGATGCAAATAAGCATTTGGAGGATGAGCAAAAGAAAAAGCTTATTTCGGAAGACGACCGCGACAAGGGTAAAAAGGACATCGACAACCTGACGAAGGAATTCACCGAAAAGATCGACGCAGTCATCAAAAGCAAATCGGAAGATATAATGAGTGACTGACCGGACTGGCGGCAGGTAATGGAAGGTTTTACGGGGGATCATAATAGTATCGCGCAGTCCCAGTGAAGATAATATGAAATAACGTTTTTTTGACGGGGATGTAAGGATGCATACAGAAAATGATCTTTCAGGTGCGGGGCCGAAAAAACCTTCCGGTGTAAAAAATAAATTCAGGCTAATCCTGATAATAGTCTCAGCGGTCATTTTGCTGCTGTTTTTTCTTGTCCCGGTATATTTATCGTCCGAAGCCGGCAAAAAACTTATAATCAACAGGATAAACAGCGATCTCAACGGTAAAGTGAATATGGACGATTTTTCCATGGGGTGGTTTAAGGGTGTGCAGGTCAGTGATCTGAGCTTTGAAAATCCTGCAGGCGGTACTTCGGTCAATATCAAAGAGCTAAGAACCAGGCCGAGCTACTTTGGACTTCTTTTCGGTAATGTTGAACTTACCGGAACACAGCTTGCCGGGCCGGAGGTGAAGATTAGTTTTGAGCAGGACGATAAAGAGTCCCTGGACCTTTACTTGTCCGCTAATGAAGTTTCCAGCAGAGAACTGAAAGCTGACAAGAAAGGCGTTTCAAGAATTGCCCTTGCAATAAAAGGCGGCAATGCCGTTGTAAGTCCGACGGGCATGAAGCGGAAAACTTTATTGGAGTTTAAGAACATAGCCGCGAAGGTCGACCTTAAGGGGGCCGGGAACAAATCAAGTTTTGATGTGTCGATGGATGCAGCCGGCGGCGGTAAAGCCTCGAAGATAACCGCCAAAGGCAGTTTGAAACCGCCAAAGAAAAAGAGCTGGTCGCTTAAGGGTACCAGTGGAGATTTCACTGTGAAGATCGACGGCCTTGACCTCGAATCGCTGCAGCCTTTATTTTCTCTTATGGGCAAGGATATCGATGCCAGCGGAAAGCTTGACGCAGATATCGTCACGAAGATAGACGACGGCAGGTTCGAAAAACTCAAAGCAAAGGCGGTGCTTTCCGGGTTTAAGAAAAAGATCGACGGCAAAGACGCCGTGTTAGATGAGCCGGTAAAGATAGATGCGCAAATATCGTCCGACCGCAAGGACATAAAGATCGACCGGCTGAGCGTCAAGTCGTCTTTCTGCACTTTAAGCTGCAGCGGCGGGACCAACTCGGTCGATTACGAGGTTACTGCCGACCTTGCGGGGCTGCAGGGGTTTGCGGGGCAGTTCGCCGATTTCAAAGATTACAAATTCTCCGGCAGCGCCGTCGAAAAGGGCACATTGTCCTTCGGCAAAGGATGGATAAAGGCGAAGGGACTGGCCTCGGTAGAGAATTTTGCGGCGAGCGTCAACGGTAAAAAGGCAGGGTCCGTTCTTCCGGTAGAGATGCCTTTTGATATCGAACTCGATACGGAAAAGGACGTTCTCAAAATAGCCTCGATGAAGGCCAGCGGAGATTTCGGCAGAGTCGAACTTATCGATTCGGCAATTCCGTTAGCGAAAGAGCCCAAAAGCGAACTGGGACTCAAGGTCTCAGCGGACCTTGATCTTCAGAAAACCCAGCCTTTCCTCGAATTGTTCTCTGCTTTGCCGGAAGGAACCACCCTTGCCGGACAACTGAATACGGATGTGTCGATAACCAGGAAAAGAAAAAATTATCATATCGTCACCGACAGAACGAAGGTGACCGGTCTTAAGGTCGGGCGCAAAGGTCAGGAGCCTTTTGAAGAAGAGCTATTGACCGTCGCTGTAGATATGGTCTGCGATCCCGAGGAAAAGACCGTAACGATAAACGACCTGCAGGTAAAAAGTTCGCAGATAAAGATAACCAAAGGCAGGTTCAGCAAGAGCACGAAAAAAGGAAAGACAAGGCTTTCGGGCGAGCTTGTCGCCGAGTATGACCTGGCGGCGGTAAGCAAACTGCCCGTTATGCCCGAGGGACTTTTAATAACGGGCAAGCGCTCGGACAGCATAAAGTTCGAATCCGATTATCCCGAAGGGCAGACGGAGGAGATGCTGGCGAACCTGAACACTGAAACCAAGTTCGGATTTGACGCAGCGGAGTATAAAGGGCTCTACTTCGGGGCCTTGGAAGTAGGCCTTGAGGTCAAAGACGGACTTTTAAAGATATCGCCGTTTTCGGCAAAGGTAAATAACGGAACGCTGAATTTTGGCGGCAGCGCCGATCTGAACAAGGACCTGAAGCTATTTCGGACCCCAGGCCCAATACAGGTGATAGACCGTGTAGGGATAACCGATAAGATGACCAACAATCTGCTCATATATTTGAACCCGATATTTGCCAACCAGGTGGGGATAAGCGGGGTGGGGAATTTTCACTGTGAAAAATTCGCGGTCCCGCTCGGCAAAGCAAACCCCAAAGACATTGCGATATCCGGGACCGTTTGGATCGACGACTTGAAACTGGCGCCAATTGGTCTGCCCGAGGCCATATTTAACAACCAGGGAGATTTCACCCTGGAAAAAACTTACTTTGTTCTTAAAGACGGACTGCTCACGTATGACGATATGCAGCTTAACGTGGGAGACAACCCTTTGAACTTTGCCGGGAATATCGATATCACCAACGAGTCATATTCCCTTAAAGTTACGCTGCCTTATACCCGTGACCGCAAGACGGTACATGTCGGCGAAAAAGTCGATAACCGTATCACCTATTCGACAAACGGCAACCTCAAGAACGGTCTTCGGTTCGACAATCTCATGGGAGCTATTGCCGAACAGCTTCTTGAAGGAGAAGTCCAAAAACAGATCGAAGAAAAGGTCGAAGAATATTTAGGCGAAGAAGGAAAAAGGCTGTTGCGCGAAATATTCAAATAACCGGCCGGAAGCCGGTTAAGCAGGAGACGTTAAGAGCCGATTTTATAATGCTGAAATTGTTTATTATCGGGGAAAGAAAATGTTAAAAGAGCTTTTGGCGGCACCGACAGAAGAACTTGGCAAGTGGGGCAGGTTCGTAGTGTTTCAGCTTCGGGTCTGGCCTCGTTGTCTTAAGCTTTTAAAGCAGAACCGTTCGGGTACGCAGGCGGCGGCCCTTGCATATCATACGATCTTCGGGCTCGTCCCCCTGGCGATCGTTATGATGATGGTGTTCCAGTTGTTTCCGGCTTACCGGGATGTCGGCCAGAATGTTAAAGGCTTTATTTACGAGCAGGCACATCTCAGCAATATCGAGTATCCTTCCAGCCCTGACGATCCCGATCAAAACGTCAAGCTTACCGAGCAGATCGACAAGATGACCGAAACATTTATTTCCAATCTCAACGCAGGTGCCATCACCGTGGTCAGCGGGGTCATCGTGGTCTGGGCGGCACTTGGGTTATTGACCACCATCGAAAGAGCGTTTAATAATATCTGGAACATCCGCAGCGGGAGGAATTTTCTTCAGCGGATAATCAATTACTGGGCCTTGCTGACTTTAGGTCCGCTGCTTTTAGGTCTGGGGCTTTATATCAGTACTCGTTTACTGGTGGGCAACGCGATCGAAAACCAACTGCTGCATTTTATCCATCCGCTCGGTCCTTACCTTATAAGTGTAGTAGCGTTTTTCTTTCTTTATTATGTGATGCCGAACACGAAGGTGAACGGTAAAGCGGCATTATGGGGAGCGGCAATGGCGGCGTTGATATGGACGCTGGCCAAGTTCGGGTTTAAAGTCTATATCATCAGGTTCATCCCGCAAAAGGCCATCTACGGAGTGATGGGAGTCATCCCGCTGAGCGTTTTATGGATCTATATTTCCTGGCTGATAGTTTTGTTCGGCCTGCAGCTTACTTACGCGACGCAGTACCTGCGGAGTCTCGACGCCGAGGAAATGGCTGAGCTTCGCAAGCGCGAGGATTGTTTTATGGTCAACGATTTTACGGCTATGAAGATACTCGGATTCATTATGGACGCGTTCGAGGAAAGACGCGCACCGGTGAGGTCCGAACTTGTATGCAATAAGCTGAACATCCCGCCGGAATTCGGCAACCGGATACTGGACCACCTGGTCAAGGAGGGGATGCTTTGCAGGACCTCCGAGCCGATGAACGGTTTTATCCCGGCGACCGACGGTGAAAATATAACCCTTGCGGATATCTCGGATGTCGTTGCCAAGGCAAGTTACGCCCAGGATGAAGAGGACACACCCGAAGAGCTGAAATCTGTCATGGATAAGCAATATGAAATGTTAAAACAGCATACACTTTTACAGGTGATCGGGCGGAGGAAAACGCAGCAGGACATAACCGATCGGCCCGGTAGTGACCAGAGCGAATCGTAGTACGGCAACCCGCTGCAACTTATTCGCCGATTATCTTTATTAATACGCGTTTTTTTCGTTTGCCGTCAAATTCACCGTAAAAGATACGCTCCCACGGCCCGAAGTCAAGCCTGCCGCCGGTTACGGCGACAACAACTTCTCTGCCCATGACCGAACGTTTAAGATGAGCGTCGGCGTTGTCTTCATATCCGTTGTGACGATATTGTGAATGGGGCTTTTCAGGAGCGAGTTTTTCGAGCCAGGTCTCGAAGTCGCTGTGCAGGCCCGACTCGTCGTCGTTAATAAAAACACTGGCGGTGATGTGCATGGCGTTGCACAGCAGCAAACCTTCGCCGATGCCGCTTCCGGTGAGGCACTGTTCGACCAGGCCGGTAATGTTGATGAAGTCACGTCTGTGCGGAGTATTGAAGATGAGCTCTTTTTTATAGCTTTTCATGATCGGACCTTTCATTTACCGATTTGCAAGTTTGTTATATACCTTTTCAATAGTATCAACCATTGTTTCAGGGGCGAACATTTTTTTTACGGATTGGCTTGCTATTAAGCCGAGAGTTTGGCGCAACTCGGCGTTTTGAATAAGTTCTGCGCAAGCCGCGGTAAGCTGTTCGACGTTTTTGGGCTCAACGAGCCTGCCGGTATTTTCGTTGACGACTTCTTTTGCCCCGTCAATATCGAAACTGACGACGGGTTTTCCGCAGAGCATTGCCTGAGGCAGAACCCGGGCAAGGCCTTCGCGAAGGGAGCAGTGAACGAGAATATCCGAAGAGTGTATGGCAAGTGGAATTTGGGCCGGATCCATCAGGCCGGTGAACTTGAATTTATCGGCGAGTGATGCTGCCTGTATCTGGTTTCGTATTTGCTTTGTCAAATTGCCGTCGCCTACGAAAAGCCAGATACAGTTTTTAAATTTCGCAGCAAGCTGGCTCGCAGACTCAATTATGAATTCGTGCCCTTTAAGCTCGAACAGCCGGGCAATAGTTACAAGTACGACCGCCTCGGCGCCGATGCCGTATTTTCTGCGAAACTCGGCAACGGCCTGGGTGTTCGGGGGATCCAGGAAATCATCTTCATCGATAGCAGAGTATGCGGTAGTAAAATCTTCGGGTTTTCCGATCCCGGCGGCCAGGGCCTTTTCGGTCATGGCGTCAGCAACGCAAATGAACGCATCGGTTTTTTTAGCGGCGGCTTTTTCTATGGCGACATAGAACTTGTTCAGAATTTGATTTTGATAAGGATGAAAGGCCAGGCCGTGGATAGTGTGAACGACATGGGGTTTCTTTTCGCCAGAACCCTTTAAGCTGTAAGCTGCGAATCGACCAAGCACCCCTGCTTTTGCCGAATGGGTGTGGACTATGTCGGGTTGGATACGCTTCAGGTGTTTTTTGATCTGAGAGTAACTTATCGCGTCGAAAACAGGGCATATTGCCCTGCGCAGCTTGTCGACAACGAGAAGTTCGTACTTGCCGTTTTGGGCCCTTTCGAAAAGCTCGCCTTCCGGCCCAAGGGCAGGTCCGGTGATGAGGGTAACATCATGGCCGCGCTCGGCAAGAGTTTCGCAGGTGATCAGGGTGTTTTCCTGGGCTCCGCCGAGTATCAACCGGGTTATTATGTGAACGATCTTCATGGTAAAAACTTCCGGCTTTTGTTTTCAGTGACAGTATATACACAGAAGGTCAATAGTCAATCCGCATAAGGCACAATCCCGCGGCAGGAGCGATGGGACCAGCCGCACAGCGGTCCTTTGCTTCGAGTATCTCGGTTATTTTTTCGGGTGCCCATCGGCGCCGGCCGATCTCGACAAGCGTCCCGACGATGTTGCGAACCATATTGTACAAAAAACCGTCGGCTTCGACGTCGATATATATCCACGCAGAATCGTTTATTACCCCGCAATGGGTGATCGTCCGGACGGAACTTTGCCGATCGTCGGCAGCGGCGGCGAAGGACTTGAAATCCTTTTTTCCGACCAATAGTTTTGCGCTCCTTTCCATCAGTTCCCAGTCAAGGTCCCCGGGGTAATGCCAGCACTGCCTGATACTCATTACGGGGCGAACTTCGGAGGTAACGATCGTATAACGGTAAAGTTTGCCCTTGGCATCGGATATCGCGTCAAAGCTTTCGGGCATATCCGCTGCCTGGCTGACCGCAATATCGTCCGGGAGTATTTCAGTAAGGGCCCTGGCGAAATTTCTGGTAGGGATCGGGGTATCTATTTTGAAATTGGCGACCTGGCCCAGAGCGTGTACGCCGGCATCGGTGCGGGAAGCACCGTTGAGCTGAACGCCGCAGGAGCAGAGTTTTTCGATGGCCTCGGTAACTCTTTGCTGGACAGTAACCACATCGTGCTGGACCTGCCAGCCATGGTAGTTATTGCCGTCGTAACAAATAGTCAGTTTTATATTGCGAAGTGTCATCAGTCAAGATCAAAGCAGCTTTTCTGCTATCTGGACGGCATTTAAAGCGGCGCCTTTGCGAAGCTGATCTCCGGCCACCCAGATATTAATACCGCGATTATCAGGGATCGATTCGTCCTGCCGGATCCTTCCGACGAAGATATCGTCTTTGCCGCTCGCATCGATAGGCATCGGGAAACGGTTGTTCTGCCGGTCGTCGAATACGGACACGCCCGGCGCGGTGCTTAACAGTTCCCTGACCTGGTCGGGATTGATAGGGTCTTCGAATTCGAGGTTGATACTCTCGCAGTGAGCCCGCAATACGGGCACCCGGATACATGTACATGTTATTGCGATATCGGGACAGTCGAAAATTTTTCTGGTTTCGAGGACCATTTTCATTTCTTCGGCGTTGTAGCCGTTCGGGGCGAGCGGCGAATCGTGATTATAAAGATTAAAAGCGAGCTGGTATCCGAGGGCCTTGCAGATCACAGGTTTTTCATCGAGGACCTGCCTTGCCTGTGCCTTGAGTTCGAGCATGGCAGCGGTTCCGGCACCGCTTGCGGCCTGGTAGGTGCTCACGACCATGCGCCTTACGCGATTGGCTTTGTGCAGCGGCCAGACAGGAACGATCCCGATGATAGTCGAACAGTTCGGGTTGGCGATGATACCTTTATGCTGAGCGATAGCTTGTGGATTTATTTCCGGAATAACCAAAGGCACCTCAGGGTCCATCCTGAAGGCGGAGGAATTATCAACTACAACGGCGCCTGCCTGTACGGCTGCGGGCGCGAACTCTTTGCTGCGGGCACCCCCGGCAGAAAATAGTGCGATATCAATGTCCTGAAAACTGTTTTCAGTCAGTTCCTCGACGATATATTCTTTTCCTCTGAATCCGATCTTCTTTCCAGCCGAGCGGCTGCTGGCAAGAGCCTTCATCGAATCAAACGGAAAATCCCTCTGTTCAAGAATAGAAAGGAACTCCTGTCCTACCGCCCCGGTAACACCTGCTATGGCTATGTTTTTTCCCATATTTACTGCTCTTACTTCCAAAAA
>CBDUSK010000038.1:0-9732 GCA_965369915.1 uncultured Phycisphaerae bacterium | reverse complement strand
CTTTTTGGGTATGGGGTAAGAAACTTTTTATTAAAAAACACATTTTTTTTAAAATTTCACTAACGCCAATGCAATTGTGTTTGTCTTAAAGGATGAGGTTACTATTTTGAACAGCAGTAAAAGGGCAATTGCCGTAGAAAATGACATCAAACAACTGGTGATCATGAGCCAGTCGGGTGACCGCCGAGCATTCGATAAGCTGGTTAGGACATATCAAGAACAGGCGATAAAAACAGCCGTGAGGCTTCTGGCTGATATGAATGAGGCGGCCGAGGCTGTGCAGCAGGGATTTGTATCAGCATATTTAAAAATCGACAGTTTAAAAGAGCCAGAGAGATTCGAGAGCTGGCTTTTGAGGATAATTGTTAACAAGGCCATAAATCAAAGGCGAAAAAGAAAAAAACGTGTAGGAATACCGCTTAGCGAGAGTTTAGTTGATAAAAAGGCGATCGTCGCAGAGGCAAATATGGAAAGAAAAGAACTTAAAGAGGCAATATATCAAGCGATGGGCAGGCTGTCCGCAAAAGAGGCCAAAGCGATATCACTGTTCGGATTAGAGAATTTAGGACAAAAAGAAGCGGCCCGGATCATGGGCTGTACGGTAGAAGCGGTAAGGTGGCACGTTTTCAAAGCAAGGAAAAAATTAAAGAAACTATTGAAAGATTTCCTCGAATGACAGACAAAGATAAAAAAATCGATCTGCTGTTAAAACAAAATGCTGAAGAAGAACTGGTCGGCTTTGACTATGAACTTCTCAACAACAGAATTACGGAACAAATCGATAAAGTCGAAAAAGAGGTTCCCACAGTAAACAGGATCAGGTGGGTATTTAGGGCGGCAGCCTGTATTGCTGCAGCAGCATTGGCAGGCGTATTTTTGCTACAAGCCCTGTACAATAACAACAAGCCCATCCAAATAGCAGAAGGCAAAAAAGCAGCTGTAGAGTTTATTGATAGAAAAGCCGTAAGTTCAATTGCCATATCCAGCCAATCTACCGGTACCAGGATCGAGATAACTTTGAAACGGGAAAAAACTTTTGCAACAGTACATATCAGTCCACAGGAATACCAGGCATGCAGCGTAAAGATCCACGACCTGCCGTGGGAAACAAAGGAAGCCGGGATGCGAGCGTCATGGGTAATAATTGAAATAACCGAAAATGCAAAAATAGAAGATAGTGAGGACGAGGCAGAATTTTTCTGCATGATGTAAATATTACTTTAATTGAAAGGTTAAACAATGAAGTCGAATAATTTTGTGAAAGTATTAGCCATTATAATAATGATCTCTTCATGCGGAATTGTCAACGCAGATATATATCAAAAGCTCGGCAAGCCCATACAAATCCGGCTGAATAATGTAACTATAGCCGAAGCACTGGAAAAAATAGGCCAAGAGGCTCAAGTTAAGTTTGTGATATCAGACCTGGCAGCATGGAAACTGCCCTACGGTAAAGCAACAAGGTTATCTGTTGTCCTTAACGGTCCGCTTGCTGACAGCATGACAGAGATGCTTAATGCATTTTTTATGCGGTTTGCAGTAGGCGATAAAGAGATCACAATATATCCGCGCAAAGAGCTAAAGCATATACCCGGAAGGCCAAGTACAAAACAGCTTGAAATACTGCAGGCAATATATACCAGGCCGATAAAGCTATATTCTTTTGATGATGCGCAGCTAACAATAAAGATAAATTTAAAGAAAGATATACTCGTTATGCCGATCACCGTCCAGGAACAGATAAATGATAAACTACGGCAGTTGGTTGGTGAAGAACCGCTATATACATGGGATCGTGGATATAAGACAATAAATCGGAAAGCGGAAAAAGGCATCACAGGATATGTTACATTACCAGAAAATAAGATCGTAGAACTGAATATACCAATAACCCTTGTGCAGCTTTTGGAACAAGTCGGGATATCTGGAGAGGGACCGAAAGATACAGAATGGTATATTTCTCGGACGGAATTTGCAGAAAGTGTCCCTGAAATCCGGGTGGTCCCAATAAGAGAATTTAACGAGCTGAATTTCAACCAGATAATAGACGTATCTTATCAGGATGAATCACTAAACAAGATCCTACAGGAGTTGGTTAGTCGAGCAGAAGGTAATTTAATAGCTTCAGGTTCCAATATAGACGATTACGAAATATCGGTAGATATGCAGAACATGACGATAGAACAAGCGATTAGAAATGTTTGTCATATGACCGGGGTGCGATATGAAATAGATGTAGAAGATGGAAGAGTACATATAACGAGCCCGACAAAAACAAGAGGAAAATCCCAAAGCAGCGGTTATGCCGGGAAGATCAGTGTCCCGATGAATGACGGGGAATATTTCATTGAGTTTATGCTGCGAGAAGGAGATCTGACCGATAAACTTAAGAAATTGCGCAAGGAAAAATTCAAGGAGATTCTCGGCCCAAAGGTTAACAAATAGCAAAGTAAGAATAAGCTTTTATCTAAGATAGTTCGAATCCCGCGATCTGTGCTCCGCAGGCCGGGCAGTCGCCGTCCTTGATATTATTTTTAACGATCCGGTATCCAACGCGTTCTATCAGCAGTTCCGAGCAACTATAGCAGAAGGTGCTCTCTGCGCGTGAGCCGGGCAGATTGCCGACATAGACATGTCGCAAACCCGCCTGCTTTCCGATATTCAGCGCCATCTCAAGGGAATCTTCGCCGGTAACGGGCTTGGTATTCATCTCGTAGGTAGGATGAAATCTGCTGACATGCCAGGGGACATCGGCCGAAGCTTCTTTGGAAATGAATTCTGCGATGTCGCGCAGTTCTTCGGGAGAATCATTTTCACCGGGAACGATAAGCGTGGTGATCTCCATCCATATATCGGTGTGGTTTGCAATATATTTTATGGTATCGAGGACAGGCCCAAGCCTTGCCTTGCAGAAACTCTTATAGAAATCTTCGGAAAACGCCTTTAAGTCGATATTGATCCCGTCGAGCCAGGGACGGGCAAAGTCGATAGCCTCTTTTGTTTCGTAGCCGTTGCTTACGAAAACATTACAGAGCCCGTTTTCTCTGGCGAGTTTGCCGCATTGTCCGCAGAGCTCCATAAATATGGTCGGCTCGGTGTATGTGTATGCAATGCTTTTGCAGCCTGAACTTACGGCGGCTTCGACCATAACTTCGGGCGAGTATGCTGAACCTTCAATAGAGCCCTCCTCACGGGCCATCTGGCTTATCTGCCAATTCTGACAGAAAGTGCAGCGGAAATTGCAACCCGGCGTCGCTATCGAAAAACTCTTCGAGCCGGGCTGAAAATGAAACAAGGGCTTTTTTTCGATGGGGTCGGCATTTGCCGAACAGACCTTGTCATAAACGAGCGAATACAGCACGCCGTCAATGTTTTCCCTTACCCCGCAAAAGCCGGTTTTGCCTTCTCCGATCGTGCACCGGTGAGCACACAAGCAGCAGTTTACCTTACTATCCTGAGCCTTGTCCCAAAGTACAGCTTCTTTTAATTGACTTTGACGAGCCATTTTAATCGGCCTTTTGCTCACAATAATCCATATACTTGTGCCAGGACCTTGATCGGATGATAGACTTTTTTATTCGTCAGGTGTTCGATCTGCATCTTACAGGCCGAGCACTCGGTCATAACAAATTCCGTATCTATTTTCTCAAGTGCGTCGGTCATCTCTTTTGCTATCGTAACGGAGAGGTCATAATTTTTTTTCTGCAATCCGACGGTTCCGGCCAGTCCGCAGCAGCCGGCGTTGATATCGGTTATCTTTACATCAGTAAGTTTCGAAAGCAGCTCTATACTCGCTCCGGATGCTCCGAGTGCACAAAGATGACAGGGATTATGATAAGTGAATTCTTCCGCGACAGGAGAGGCGTTCAGGTTCGGAGGCTCAAGTTGCAGCCTGCCTACTTTGCCAAGGGTATTCAGATAGTCCATCAATTCAAAAACAGCTCCCGAGACGAGGTCTATGTTCCGGCCGCTGATAAGAAGCTTGAGTTCTTCTTTCAGGAATAACGCGGCACTGGGCTCGGAACAGATTATCTTGTATCCGCTTCGAACGGCAGAAGCGAGAATATTGACATTATACTTCATGTCCTTTCGTGCTGTACGAAGATCGCCGTAATTAAACGCGGGCAGCGGCGCCGGAAGCTGCCTGGGAAGTATCACGTCAATGTTGCAGTGCCTGAGGAATTTTATTACGGCAAAGGCAAGTTCATGGTCGTTGTAATTTGCGAAGCTGTCAACAAAATATGCCACTTTGTCGACGGGGGCTTTGAGTTTCGGTTCTTTAGCCAAAAATTTCCTTCCCTTTGCCAGAAAACAGCTTCGCTGAAACTTCGGCAGTTCCCTCCTCCGGTCAATTGAGATGAGTTTTTCAAGCAGTGCCCTGAACCATGGCATAGCCATAATAAAATTGCTCAGTGGAGCAAACAAACTTCCCATGATGCTTACATAGCGGCTTCGGCTCAGCACGAACTCGGCTGCAGTAAATCCCTTTCGTCTTGCGTATTCGGCCCTGGCCTCGACGATAAGTCTGGAAATATCAACGCCCGAGGGGCACTGGACGGAACACATTTTGCAGTTGATACAAAGTTCAAGTATCCTTTTAAACTGGCGGGACTTGAAATCATTACTTTCGAGTATCCCCGTTATCCAGGCTCGGAGAATGTTGGCCTTTGCCCTGGGAGAAGCGATCTCTTCGCCTACGGCCCTGAACACCGGACACATCCTCATACCTGGCTGCAGGCTTAAACAGACGCCGTCACCGCTGCACTGCTCTATCTCATAACGGTACTGCCTGGGACTGAACTTCAGGTTCGTCATCAGCCTTTCGGCATGAATGGTCCCGGAGGCCCGGAGATCGTTGGTCATCACGTTCGGGTCTTCATTCAGAATTTTGCCCGGATTCATGATCCCCGCCGGGTCGAAGATGTTCTTTATCTTCCGCAGAAGTTCATAATACTCATCACCGAACTGACGATTTATAAACGCCGCCCGGACAAGCCCGTCGGCGTGTTCTCCGCTGATCGAACCGCCGAGCGACCATGCCAGATCAAAGACATCATCAGCGATGGAAACCATTTTTCCCACATCTTCCGTCCTGCTGAGATCAAGGTAAGGCCTTATGTGAAGTTCTCCGTCGCCGGCATGACCGTAGTAGGCCATAGAAATTCGATAACGTTCAGAGATCTTTTCCAACCCGGAAATATATTTACCCAACCTGGTGCACCCAACGGATACATCCTCAATAAAAGGCAAAGGATGCTTTTGGCCTTTTTCCCGGTGAAGGAGGGGGACGGCGTCTTTACGGGATTTCCACAATCTTTCCTGCTCATGGGCATCGAAAACCACTTTCCTTGCTTTGGCCAGTTTGCCCACAGCCGAATCGGTCTCTTCGATCTTCCTTTTGACCTGGTCTTCGTTTTCACCGGTGTGCTCGACTAAGAGAAGCGCTGCACAATCCATCGGAAAGATATCGCTGTACTGCGGCAGGGCCTGTAACGCCATCTTGATAAGGGTCCTGTCCATCAACTCGCAGGCGCCCGGATGGGTCTTTACTATCAGAGGAACGGCCCGAGCCATACCCTTTAAGGTTTTGAATTCAAGCTGCAGCAGTGCCTTTGCCTTTGGAATATCGACGGTGCGAAGTGAGACCTCTGTAAATATTCCGAGCGTTCCCTCCGAACCAGCCAGCAGTTTTGCCAGGTTTATCCCGGAGTCGGTGCAAACCCCGGCGATGTTGTATCCGCTGTGATCGCGTTTTGTCTTCGGCAGGGCTTTTTCGATGACCTTGTCAGCATTGGAAAGCAAATCGATACACTTTTCGGCAATATCGCCAAGGGGTCCCGGTTTCAAAATAGCGGGGTCGTCATTATTCGTGATCCGGCAGATAGTTCCGTCCGCAAGCACAATTTCGGCGCTTTCTACATATTCGGCGATATAGCCGTACTGAAGTGAGTGTGCGCCGGTCGCATTGTTGGCTACTACTGCGCCTATACATGCCCGGTCGGAGCTGGAAGGGTCCGGGCCGATCATCTTTGAGTATTGTTTAAGATAATTGTTGAGTTCATCGAGGACGACACCGGGCTGAGAAGTAACGACCGATGCGTCATCGTTAATACCGATTATAGTGTTCATGTAACGTGAGGTATCTATGACAATACCTTCGGTGAGCGATTCTCCCGCGACGCCGGAGCCGGCCCCCCGGGCGGCCAGGGGAATATTATTCCGGGCCGCGTATTTGACGACGGCAGAAATATCTTCAGCATCGAGGACGGCTACAATACAAACCGGCATGATCTGATAAATGCTCGCATCGGTGCTGAAAGCCACCCGATTAAAAATATCGGCCAGGACCTCGCCCTTGACGAGCTTTTCGAGATCGGAGCTTATTTGTTCTTTTCTTTTCCGGTTCTCGCCTGTCACTTGCGGGACCCTTTCTGATTAAATCGATTCGAGATGAAAAGTATAGCGGAAAAAGTGATTTTAAGCAAAGCTTTTTGCGTATTTCAAAGGATACCCGCCAACTTGACCATGGCATTGATCTGCGGATCGTCAGGTTTGTTTTGGTTTAGCTTAAAAAGAATGTTTTTCTATTGCTCCTGGAAATCCTCCGGGGAATACTGGGTCTTGAACTTGGTTCCGCCGAGCCGAAGTGCGGCGACATCGGCCTCGCTGACCTGGCCGTGGATGAACTGCTGGACCATCGTATGAGGATGATTGCGGATATGTTCGGCATCACCGTCGGCAATGATCTTTCCGTTATGCAGCATGATAATACGGTCGCCGATCTTATAAGCGCTTTTCATGTCGTGAGTGACGACGACGGTGGTGATCTTAAGCTCTCTTTGAAGCTTCAGGATAAGCTCGTTGATAATATCAGAACGAATAGGATCAAGACCGGTCGTAGGTTCATCATAAAGTATGATTTCAGGCTCAAGTGCGATCGCCCTGGCCAGGGCAACGCGTTTTTGCTGACCTCCGGAAAGACTTGCCGGATATTGCTGCTGGTATCCGTCCATGCCGACCATAGCGAGCCGGCTTTTTACCAGTTCATCGACGGCCTTGTAATCCGTAATCCTGCGATGCTGTCTTAAAGGAAAGATTATATTTTCATAGACACTAAGACCGTCAAACAGTGCTCCGCCCTGAAATAAAAATCCGTATTGTGTCCTGATGGGCACGAGTTTGTTTTCACTGAGGTCATCTATACGCTGACCTTTGAAATAAACCTCTCCGGAGGTTGGTCTTTCCAGGACGATCATATGTTTCATCAAAACGGTCTTCCCGCAGCCGCTCGGGCCTATGACAACGGTGGTTTTGCCCTTCTCGGCAGCCAACGAGATATTGTCAAGGACGAGTTCATTGGCGAAGTTCTTGGTGAGGTTCTTGACCACGATCACGCCGTCATCAATATTTACTTCTCGGCTCACGCTCAATCTCCCTTTTACAGCAACGGCTGCAACGTCCAGAATGTATTATAGATCGCTTTCATAATAAGCGCAAAGAAGAAGTTCAACGCGAGGATGGAGATAAAACTGCCGACAAACGCCTCGGTGCAGGCCTGGCCGACTCCCTGGGCGCCTTCTTTGCATGTAAAACCTTTATAACAACTTATCCCCGCTATGGCGCCTCCGAAGAAAAACCCCTTTAAAACACCTGTGCTTACATCCCAGAGTTCCACACCCTTTGCGCTGAAATCCCAGTACGCCCTGCTGTTGATATCAAGCTGAATTACGCTGACAAAATATCCGCCAAGAATACCGAGTAGATCGGCATAAACAATAAGTACCGGTGTAAGCAGCAGGCAGGCCAGGACCCTCGGTGCCACGAGATATTTTATCGGGTCGGTTCCCATACTCTGCACGGCGGCGATCTGCTCGGTAACATTCATGGTACCAAGTTCAGCGGTAAGTGCCCCCCCGACGCGCCCGGCAAGCATAACCGCGGCAAGTACAGGGCCTAATTCCTTGACCACTGAGACATTAATTAAAACACCGAGTCTTTCCTCGAGTCCCATTCCGGCAAGCTGGTCATAAGCGTTGACAGCAAGGATCATTCCGACAAATGCGCCTGTGATCATAACAACAGGTACACTTCTTACGCCGATGGCATTCATCTGAAACCATATCAGTGGATAAGTCTTAGGCTGGACAATACATTGCAGTGATGCCTTTGCCGTCCTGGCGGAAAAACGGGCAAAATGGCCGATGTCTGATATGGTCCGTAATGTCTTATGCCCGATTGTCGCTAACATCGACACGATAGTGATCCTTCATTATTATTTCGATCCTTCTTTCAATGCCCCGTTCCTTCGCCGGGCAAAAGAAACTCACCTGTAGAATGATAACCTCTAAACATGCTATTTCCTACACTGGCTATCGGCCTTTTTCGCATTATTTTTAAAAAAAATACATTTCCGGACAAAACATCCCTTGAAATAAAATAAATAGAACAAATTTAAAAGATATTTTTTTTGTGTTTTTTTCGATCCGAAAAAAGGATTTTACCGGCCGTTAATTTTCATCAAAACTGTAAGCCTTTGTAAACATTAGACTTGGGACAACTTGTTAATATATACAAGTTTATTACAAGCTTCGTAACTTATCTATTTTAACTCAAGAATTTTGGTTTCATCCACCGATAGGTACTTTACCGTGCTTTACTATCTTGCCTATCTTCACAGGTACATATCTCCTGTCAGAGGCCCTTCGTGAACATAGGTAGGATAGTGTAATTAAAAAGATAGTTAAACTTAATTTGATGGAAACTGAATTATGGCAAAAAAATATGTTCTTGAACGTTATCTTGATGTGTTATTGAAAGGAGACCGGTCAGCCTGCAGGTCAGTCATCGAAGAAACGCTGCAAAGCGGTGTACCTGCCAATCAGGTTTATATGGAGGTGATCTGGCCTATAATGGTCGAGATCGACAGACTTTACCGTGCCGATAAGATCGATTCTGCACAGGAGGCCTTCGCAACACGTATCAACCGGACCATCGTGGACCAGCTCCAGAATAAACTGCCTCGAAAAGCACAAAAATCGAAGAAAATCGTTGTCTGCAGCAACACAACAGAGCAGGCCGAGCTTGGCGGGCAGATGATAGCGGACCTTTTCGAAAGTGACGGGTGGGAAACAAGGCTTCTTGGCGGCAGCGTCAACAACGACGATATCCTTTCATTCGTCAACAGTTATCACCCGGACATCCTGCTGCTTTACGGTACGGAGCCCAAAGGCGCACCCGGTGTGAGGCAACTTGTGGATATTATCAAGGAAGTGAACGCCTGTCCGGAAATGCGTGTGATGCTTTCGGGAGGTATTTTCGACCGAGCGGAAGGTCTTTGGGAGGAAATAGGCGCCGACCTTTACGCGTTAACGCCCAATGAAGCGGTAAAGATCGCATCGGCTGAAGCCGAAGATATCCCGGTCCCCCGCAAGACGATCAAGCAGCGAAGGAAATCATCCTCCGCAAAGCCGAAAGATACAAAAGTTCTGAACTAAAATAACTTTCTTCAATTACCTGTAAGTTTCTTGGCGTGGTATTGTGCCTGACGGCACAATACCTTTTTTTAGCGGTTATTTTAGCCACGAATTAGCACTAATTTACACTAAATTATTAGCCACAGATTTCAGTTTTTAAAGAGCCCGTTCGACTCGCGGTGCTCGCTCAGGGCAGGCTCCCGCACTACTCAGTTTTCAAAGATTAAAATTAGTTAATATATAACATACCATTGGGTTT
>CBDUSK010000037.1:0-9802 GCA_965369915.1 uncultured Phycisphaerae bacterium | reverse complement strand
ATTGACCATCCCTACTACCATTACCGTTGTCACTGAACTTGACTGGATCAAACTGGTTACAGCTATCCCAACTCCGCATGCGATCAGGCGATTATTAGTTACTGCATTGATAAGTTTCTGCATCCTGTGACCGGCGATCGCCTGCATTCCCTCGGACATATTTTTCATACCTAAGAGAAATATCCCAAGGCCGCCAATTATACCGAATATCATTTTGAAGGTTAGGCCCGCATCCATAAAGGATTCCCTGCGCCGTTTAACATATGTAATGCTCCTGCCATAGACAATTTGGACAGAAACAGAAAAGATACAACAATAGTCGTGATTCTAACAGGCCATGTCAATTCAGACAAGGGGAAATTTGAGGCAAATAAGACTCTTTTAAGAAGCGATTATACGCGGATCATTCCGGAATTATTGCATCAAACTCACCGCTGAGTGCATTACCGTCGATTTTGTCCCAATGAAGACCACCGAGAACAGACTGGGCAATATTGGTCAGATGATCCCCTATCTTTTCAATATTGTCAACCAGATCGATGAATATCAGCCCCGACTGAGCCGTGCAGTCCCCCTCTGTCATCCGTCGGACGTGATGCCTTCGAAAGTCCAACTGCATTTTGTTGAGCCTGGCCTCGCTCGCTAAAGCTGCTCTGGCTAATTGGGGATTATTGTCCTCAAGAGAGGCGATGATACCGTCAAACATTTGAAATGCCTCGATGATCATTTGCTTTGATTCTCGCAGGGCATTCTCACTAAAAGAAATTTTATACTCGATCTTTCGCTCTGCCAGTTCAACTATATTTACTGCGTGGTCGCCGACACGTTCGAGATCATTGACCATATGCAGCAGCACCGGCAATTCGATAGATACTTCATCACTCAATTGTCTTTGCGACAACGCTACGAGATAGGATGTTATTTCATACTGAGATTCATCGATCGAGTCCTCTGTACGCCTGGCTTTTGCGATCCGGTCGGGATTGCCGGTCATTAAACCGTCAGTTGCCTGCCTGAACGCTTTGAGAGATTTTTGTGCCATTCGGATAATTTCACGCTTGGCCTGTCCCAAAGCTATAACAGGAGTACCGAGAAAATGCTCTTCAAGAACGACCGGTTTTTGTTCACTTTCTTCTTCTGTTACAGGCATTATCTTCATTAAAAGCGCTTCGATCCAGTTGATCATGGGCAGGAAAACGAACGTATTAAAACAGTTAAAAGCCGTATGGGCAACAGCTATGTGGACCATTATCGTTGACTGTGTCAACTCGCCGGGTGTAAGCCAGATGACGATTTTCACAAATATTCCCATCCAGACCAAAGGCAGAATATAGCAAACCCCCAAAACGTTGAATATAGTGTGACCAAAGGCCAGACGTTTGGCATTCCGGGATGTTCTAAGCGCAGCTATCTGCGCCGTTATCGTTGTCCCTATATTATCACCGAGTATATAAGGAATTGCAACCGCCAATGCTACGTTCCAATCCGTCCCGAACGCGCCGCCGAAAGCCAGCATCTGCACTATTGTGATCGAAGCAGAACTGCTTTGAAGCAGCATCGTTATCACAGTTCCGGCAAGAACCGCAAGGATAGGGTTCCTGCCCAGCCATATCAGGGCATTTTGAACTGCCTCGTTATCTTGAAGAGGTCCGAATGCCTCTTTCATAAAATAGATACCGATGAACAAAAGCCCAAAACCCAGTATTATCTGCCCGATACTTCGCTTAACCTGAGTTTTACCGATGACCTGCAGCAAAAAGCCTATACCGATCGCAGGAAGTGCATATTTAGTGATTTTTAAAACACCCAAACCTGATACCAGCCACGCTGTCATCGTTGTTCCTACATTCGCCCCCAGGACAACACAAAGTGCTTGTTTAAGACTCAGCAGCGCCGCATTTACAAAACCCACAACCATGACCGTTGTTGCAGAGCTTGACTGAATAAGACATGTCGTAAACGCACCGAAAAGAACCGCAATAACCGGCCGCTTGGTCAGTGATTCAAGAAGCTTTTTCAGCTTTCGTCCGGCAACTCTTTTGAGCCCCTCGCTCATTATGCCCATACCAAGCAAAAACAAACCCAGCCCCCCTATCGTGTTAAAGATCATATCCGAGATCATTGATTCCCCTTGAAAAAATATGGAAGATTTTTAAGCAAACGCCCGGATGCAGGTCTTATATGAACTTCGATGATTTTGTCAAGCTGTTTTTCTCGTTTTTCTCGGCTCGGTTAACCTTCAGCCAATTTACGAAGTACCTCTATCCCCTGCTCGATCTTTTCGTCTGTCGTTGCATAACTTATCCTGAAGTGACTGTCTCTTTCGCTGAAAACACAACCGGGAATTATCAGTAAATTGTTAGCAATTGCCTTTTGAACAAATTCGGTAGCACTTTCAGCCCATGCCGGGGCCTTGACAAACGCGTAAAATGCCCCCCTCGGCTTTACGATCTCATACTTGTCTTTAAGACCCTCATATATCATATCTCTCTTTTTCTTATACGCGGAAATATATTTACTTACGTCCGTATCCATCGCTGTAATTGCCGCCTTTTGGAATGGCGTCGGCGCACAGACAAATGTATATTGCTGGATCTTCGTCATCTGTTCGATTACTTCTTTAACTGCTCCGATACCCGCCGCGTAACCCATACGCCAGCCGGTCATCGCGTAATTCTTGCTGAACCCCTTCAAAAGTAATGTCTTATCATAATGATTGGCGATGCACGAACATGTAGCTTCATAGCAGAATTTGTCATATATATTATCGCTCATCACCAGAATATCACGTTCCTCCGCAACCTTGGCAATAGCTTGGATCTCCTGTTCCGTGTAAACTGCTCCGGTAGGATTGCACGGGGAATTGATGATGATAAGTTTTGTCTTTTCTGTTATCGCTTCTGCGATTGCCTCGACTGGAAGTTTAAAATCCGGATAACTGTCCACGAACACGCATTTACCGCCGATCATATTCACAACATGTTTGTTGATTACGAAATAAGGGTCGGCCATTATCACTTCATCCCCGGGATTGATCAATACCATAAATATAAGCAATAAAGCCCCGCTTACTCCGCTCGTCACCAGGATATTTGCATCTGCCCAGCCGTAGTCATTCTTCACTTCTTCTAATATCTTTTCAACAAGGTCGGCCTCTCCGCAGGTCTGAGAATAGCTGTTCTCTCCCTGCTCTATTGCCTTAATAGCCGCTGCCTTGATGACTTCCGGTACGTCGAAATCAGGTTGACCTATGGAAAAATTTATCGGATCCTTCAATGACCCCGCCAATGCAAAGACTTTTCGGATTCCGCTTGCGTCAATTTTATTGGTCCTGTCCGCAAGAACGTGTTTCATCGCTGTTCACCTCACCATAATACATTGGATTAAGCGCAAACAATATGCCGCTTGGAATTTTTTGAACACACAAACCAGGCGGCATTTTTAGAGCCTCTTGTTCATATTGACAAATACCTCGGTTAGGAATCCGTTTCTGTAGGTTCTGCTTGTTCAACCTCAGTCTCGGCTTTTACCTGGACTGTTGAGCTTTTCTTGCCGCTGTGACCTTTGCGGTGAGCGACCTTTGGAAGACCTGTTACCGATGCTCCTTCTTCCCACCGGTCTTCATTTTCCAACTGTTTAATACGCTCTGCTCGAGAAAGAACATTCCGATGCCTGCTCAGGGCACCCTTCGTTTTCAGGGAACGGTCTATGGACATCTGTTATTACTCCTTAGTTTACTACCTGATTTTCATTCCGTACGCATCTTGAAACGGCATGGAACCAAAAGTTTCATACCCAACAGGGGCTTGATAACTCGCCCCGAGTCTCTTGATTTTTTGAAGGGCTTTATACCCATCACTGTTTTCTCTTTTCGGGCTTTGATAATGGTCTTTAGTTAGAAGAAAATAATATTCTCCGCGTTTCTCAATTACTGTCTTTATCCCGTTTTCTGCAAAAAACTCCTTTACAGGCTCAAGGTCCCTGTTTTCACCATAGGTCATGATTACGATTACATGGTTACCGATAGGACCAAATATCGCTTCTTCTTCTTCGAAGCTCTTATCTTCTTCGGCTTTTTGGGCAGATATTAAATCTTCTCTTGTTTCGTGGGTCAATGACTCCTCAACACCGCCTGGTTCGATCGATTCGACCTCCTTTGAACCGGAAACGCCTTCAAGGTTCTCTGTTTTCGTCCTGTTCTGGCCGATTTTTACCCCTACAAGCACGACCATGATGAACAACAGGACCATTATTGTCCTGATCGGATTGAACTTGGACGATATACCTCTGCCAAAAATAATTTTTTCTAAAACTACGCTTAAGCCCTGTCGCCGCCGAGGCCAGGAAACTTTTACCTTTTCGCGCTCTTTAAGCACTTTTTCTGCCTTTTTGCGCCCCGTATAAGAGCCTTTCTTACGTCCCCTGGAACACAGTTGTTTGATCTTCTGGCCTATGGTGATCTTGGTTTGATGCTGCTTAATCACCTCGTACAGGGCCAATCTTCCAGGTTTACGTGCCATAGGTCCCCAAGCATAATTTCTTAAAATTAATATATGTGCTTTATCTCCCCAAATATCTGCACTTGTCCTGGCCGCACAACCGAACCATTATATTTACAATATCTTAAAAGCAATTTCAACTATAATCTCAAAAATAATACTCCCTAATACTTACCTTGTTGGGCAAATTTAACTTGACAAACTCGATTCCGTTTACTATTTAAGCACCTTTATGATATTTTCCTTTACTCAAAGCGGCCTTTTTGATAGAAACTTACGGGTTGGATTGCCGCTTTGGCTGTTTTTTGAAATTGCTCTGTAGCCCGGCGATGTGTTGATACCGACTGGAAATGCAGAGCATGATTTGTTTATACACAAAATTATGGAGTAAATAGGTTATGCTGCCTACAAAAAAAACCAGTAAATCCAGAACTCGAACAAGAAGAAGCCACCACCGCCTGGCACCGGTAAACTATTCTGTTTGCAAAAAATGCGGTAATGCAAAACTGCCTCACAGCGCTTGTGATAAATGCGGTTTTCTTAATCCCAAAATCACTTTGAAGCTTGGTAAGGAGGCTGCAAGCTAACAATGCGGATAGCAATTGACGCTATGGGTGGCGACCATGCTCCTGAAGAAATTATAAAGGGAGCCTTGGAAGCAAATAATTTCCTTGATGACGACGACGAAATTGTACTCGTCGGAATTCAGGAGTGCATAGAATCCCAGTTGTCAGTGCTTGATGCTGATCCTAAAGGTATCACGATCATCGATGCGCCTGAGATAATTGGCATGGATGATGTGCCTATAGAATCTTTGAGGAGTAAACGAAAAAGCTCTATTGCCGTTATGGCGAAAATGGCTTCACGTCAGCAGATCGATGCCGTGATCTCAGCCGGAAACACTGGTGCATGTGTCGCTGGTTTTCAGATCAGAATGAGAACTTTAGAAGGTGTCAACCGTCCGGGCATCGCTGTCGTGCTGCCTACTTTAGGAGGGCCCGTCATTATGTGTGACGTTGGCGCTAATATTGCTTGTAAGCCCATTAATCTGTATCAGTATGCTGTTATGTCCGGCATTTATTCAAAACATGGTCTGGGAATAGAAAATCCCCGAATTGGAATGATGAGCATTGGAGAAGAAGATGCAAAAGGAAATGAACTTGTTAAAAAAACCAGGAATCTGCTGAAATCCGATGAAAACCTGAATTACATCGGTAATCTTCAGGGAAGAGATATCTTTGAAGGACAATGCGATGTCGTTATTTGCGAGGGCTTTGTTGGAAATGTCATACTTAAGCTGACTGAAGGGCTTGTCAACATGCTTTTCAAAGCCATTAAATACGAGCTTATCGAGGCAAGCCTTAAACTCGCGATGGAATTCAAACCCATTATGACACAGATTTATAAAAAATACGATTATCATGAATATGGTGGGGCTCCATTGCTTGGTGTCAATGGGACCGCGTTCATTTGCCACGGATCCAGCAAAAGCAGAACCATTAAAAACGCCGTCATAGCTGCTAAAAAGTTTCACGTCAACAGGATCAATAGCCAGATCGTGGAATATCTGTCAAACGTTCCCGTGAGGATCAATGGCCAATAATCCAACTATCCCGTTTCCAGGTCGTTATAAGGCTGCCATTACAGGTACTGGGTCCTTTTTGCCAGAAAAGGTCCTGACTAACGACGATCTCACTAAGATCGTAGACACTTCTGACGAATGGATCACTTCCAGAACGGGGATCAAGGTAAGACACATTGCTTCTGAGGGAGAAACTACCGCTACTCTTGCTGCACAGGCCGCTAAAAGAGCGATTGATGATGCAAAGTTGACGCCGCAGCAACTCGATCTTATTATTGTCGCTACTATTACTCCTGAAATGGTCTTCCCTTCTACTGCCTGTTTCGTACAGGACATGATAGGGGCTAAAAATGCATGGGCCTTTGATTTGTGTGCCGCATGCAGTGGCTTTGTATATTCTATTTCCATTGCACAGAATTTTATCATCTCCGGAAGGTACAAAAACATACTTATTATTGGTGCTGAAACACTTACAAGGATCACCGACTACGAAGACAGGATCAGTTGTATCCTTTTCGGCGACGGAGCAGGGGCCGTCGTTATACAGAGATCACAAGACGATACCATGGGTATTATGTACAGCAGCTGTTCTTCAGATGGAAGCGGATGGACAACACTGAACTGTCAGGCTTACGGCTCGCAAAATCCCGTGGGAAAACCGCTCGATGACCCGAAAAAAATATACATGGTCATTAAAGGTAAGGAAACCTATCATCTTGCCGTTCGCAGGATCATCGAGCTTATTGATGAGTGTATGTCCCAATGTAATCTGACCGTAGATGATGTTAAGATGTTCATACCCCACCAGATGAACGCAAGGATCATAGAGTCCGTTCGTAAAAAACTAAAACTGCCTACCGAAAAAGTGTTCGTTAATATTGACAAATACGGAAACACTTCTGCCGCGACAATACCGATCGCTATCGATGAGTGTCGCAAACAAGGCAAAGTCGGCCCAGGCGACATCGTGCTGCTTGTTGCATTTGGTGGCGGGCTGACATGGGGTGCTAACGTAATACAATTTTGATCCGGAACAAAATAAACTATACGAACTATTAATTGTAAAAGTAACCGACTATGAAAACAGCTTTTTTATTCCCGGGACAAGGGGCACAGACTGTAGGCATGGGGCAGGATTTCGCAGATGCTTTCCCTGCCTGTGCGCAGTTATTTGAAAAGGCAAACCAGATCGTTGGTTACGATTTGAGCAGCATATGTTTTAACGGTCCTGAGGAAAAGTTGAATTCCACAACTGTCTCTCAACCCGCGATCTTTGTGGTCTCAGCCGTAATACTCGACCGTTTACGCTCCGACACCGCAACCGCAGATATTATACCCGATGTAACGGCTGGCTTGAGCATGGGAGAATACACTGCTCTATACGCCGCAGGAGCTATCAGCTTTGAAGATGCCCTTGTGCTTGTACAGAAACGTGGAAACGCCATGCAGACAGCTGCCGAAGCTTCTAAGGGTTCGATGGTTAGTGTTATTGGGCTCGATGAAGAAAAAGTAGCTCAATTATGCTTACAGGCTGTTGTGCAGGATGGTTTTTTGATGCCGGTTAATTTCAACTGTCCCGGACAGATCGTCATCAGCGGAGATATTGATTCATGCAGAATTGCAGCTGATTTAGCTCCGCAGTTCGGCGCCATAAAAGCCGTCATTCTTAAAGTCGCAGGAGCCTTTCATACTGATTCGATGACGCCTGCCGCAAACCTCTTAAAAGATGCACTCGAAACCGCCGGGATTACACAACCTTCTAATGTGAAAATAATTGCAAATATCGATGCTGATTATTACAATGGACCGGAATATATCCGGCAGGGACTTATCAAACAGCTTGTTCAGCCAATTCTTTGGCAAAAATGTATGCAAAAACTTCTTGCTGACGGAGTAGAAAATTTTTATGAGATCGGACCGTCGAGAGTACTGACCGGACTTATGAAAAGAATTAACAGAAAAATAAAGGTCATAAACATCAGTGACGTCAAGTCAATTGATGCTTTAAAGGCAAAAGCTTCTGTTGAAACTAAATAGGTAGAAAACGGAGTTATTAAATGTCGGAAAAAAGATTAGCTGTAGTAACCGGAGCCGCCAGGGGTATCGGACGCGCCGTTGTCTTGCAGTTGCTAAAACAGGGACGCACCGTTGCCGGGCTGGATCTTAACGCTGAACAACTCGATGAGATGAAAAAATTCGTCAAAGAACAGGGGTTTAATGTAATAACACACTGCGTTGATATTACTGATACGAAAAAACTTACGGAAATTCTCGAATCACTTGCAAAGGAACACAAGGGGATCGGCATTCTTGTCAACAACGCAGGGATCACACGTGACAGGCTTATGATACAGATGGATGAAGATGATTATGACAAACTCATGGCGGTTAACCTCCGGGCGGCGTTTATGGCTGCAAAGGTCGTCTTGAGATCTATGATCAGGAATAAATTCGGACGTATTATCAGTTTAAGTTCCGTCGCTGGAGTTATGGGACAGGCTGGTTCCACAAATTATGCCGCCAGCAAGGCCGGACTCATCGGAATGACTAAATCCATTGTCAGGGAGGTCGCAAAAAAAGGCATTACTGCAAACTGTATCGCACCGGGCTTTATTATGACTGATATGACCGATGGCTTACCGGAACCAGTAAAAGAAATCGCAAAACAGACTATTCCTGCACGAAAATTCGGGACTGTAGACGACGTTGCAAAGGCCATTGCTTTTCTCGCAAGTGATGACGCGGCATATATTACCGGACAGGTCATTGCCGTCGATGGAGGAATGTCTATGTAAGAAAATTTGAAAAAATGATTGATTCTCGATAACATACTCGGTATAGTACCGCGAAATGTTTGAGTCGATTATAATTTTTCTCCTTGCAATAACTTTAAATCGGAAAGTATTAACAATTAAATTTTAAGTCTTTTAGGAGGCTCTCAAGTGAGTGCAGATAGTAATGTTGCTGAAATCGAAGCTAAGGTAATTGAAATTGTAAGCGAGCAGATGGGTGTCGATAAATCGGAGATCGCCCGCGAAACTTCTTTCATTAATGACCTTAATGCTGATTCCCTCGACACCGTCGAGTTGGTCATGGAATTTGAAGATGAGTTCGATATGAGTATCCCTGATGAAGAAGCAGAAAAAATCCAGACCATCGGGGCTGCGATCGATTACATTGCCAAAGTTGCAAAAACAAAAGATCAATAGTAGTGAGCCGATTCTATGAGTAAACGACGGGTTGTCATCACAGGCTTAGGTTGCATTACTGCGCTTGCCGAATCTCCTGAGGAGATGTTTGCCGCGGTTTGCGAAGGAAAAAGCGGTATCTCGAATATCGAGGCATTCGATACCTCCGAGTTTACCGTGCGCTTCGGTGGCGAAGTCAAAAACTTCGACGTAAAAAAATATGCCGGACACCGCGAAAGCAAACGGATGGACCGCTTTGCGCAGATGGCGCTGGCTTCCGCCATCCAGGCCGTCAATGACAGCGGACTCGACTTTGAATCCGAAAACCTCGAACGCGTAGGAGTGATCGTGGGAACCGGTATCGGAGGCTTACAGGAGATCGAGGACCAGCACGAAAAGCTTTTGGTCAAAGGCCCGCGAAGGGTCTCTCCCTTCACCGTACCTAAACTCATGAGTAATGCTGCCAGTGGTTGTATCTCTATTTATTACAGGCTCACAGGCCCTAATATGTGCATTATTACCGCATGTGCCTC
>CBDUSK010000036.1:0-9813 GCA_965369915.1 uncultured Phycisphaerae bacterium | reverse complement strand
GTGCGGGGCTCTTTCAAAACTAAATACTGAACGCCAAATGACAGGCCGGATTCCTCTATAATCATCAATAAACAATTATCGATGATCAATTACAAAGGTCTTGCCGGCCTGCCTGATCCGATCTTACTGTAAACAAGCCAAAAAATTGCGGCCCAATGCGTAAATCTGCCAAATTGGCATACCATCGAAACTTCCCCAAAAACCATAAACCTCTGTAAGCACTCACCTTATGCGTATTCACGCCGCTGGCACGCTCTTTGCATTAAAGGATTCAAAAGGCAGTAAATATATGAACTGACGATCAGAACGAATATACGAGGCTTGTTGAAAAAAGGAGTGAATCATGGATAAAATTATTGGAATAGACTTGGGAACGACAAATTCCGTTGTCGCCGTAATGGAAGGATCTTCCCCAAAGGTTCTTGTCAATGCATCCGGCTCAAGACTGACCCCCTCGGTGGTAGGCTTTACCGACAAAGGAGAACGCCTCATCGGACAGATCGCCAAACATCAGCAGGTCACAAACCCGGAAAATACCGTTTTTTCCATAAAACGATTCATGGGACGACGCCATAGCGAAGTCAGCTCCGAGGAAAAACTCGTTCCTTACAAAATCACCGGAAGCCCCGAACAACTCGTAAAGGTCGATGTCCGGGGCAAGGAGTACACCCCGCCGGAGATATCCGCGATGGTATTGCAGGACCTTAAAAAAACCGCAGAGGATTATCTTGGCGAAAAGGTCGAACAGGCCGTTATCACCGTTCCGGCCTACTTCAACGACTCACAAAGACAGGCCACAAAAGATGCCGGAAAGATCGCCGGACTCAAAGTCGAGCGAATCATCAACGAGCCGACCGCAGCAGCACTTGCGTACGGCCTTGAGAAAAAAAAGGAAGAAAAGATCGCCGTCTTTGACTTCGGAGGCGGAACCTTCGACATCTCTATCCTCGATATCGGCGAAAAAGTCGTCGAGGTCTTAAGCACCAATGGCGATACTCATCTTGGAGGAGATGACCTTGATGAAGTCCTGATAAACCACCTCGCCGACGAGTTCAAAAAGACCGAAGGCATAGACCTTCGCACCGACCCAATGGCACATCAAAGACTCAAAGAAGCCGGTGAAAAGGCAAAATGCGAACTTAGTTCTCAACTGGAGACCACTGTCAACCTGCCGTTTATTACCGCCGATGCGTCCGGACCGAAACACCTGCAGATCTCTATTTCAAGAAGCAAATTCGAAGCTCTTGCAGAACCCGTTTTTCAAAGACTTCAGGGCCCATGCAATAAAGCTTTAACTGACGCAAAGCTTTCTGCCTCGGATATCGCTGAAGTGCTCCTCGTGGGCGGCTCCACAAGGATCCCAAAGGTGCAGGAAATCGCAAAAGACATCTTCAAAAAAGATTCTAACAAAGGAATAAACCCCGATGAAGTCGTTGCTTTAGGTGCTGCCATTCAGGGCGCCGTCCTGGCCGGCGATGAAGGGGTTAAAGATATTCTGCTGCTCGACGTAACGCCTCTGTCACTCGGCGTTGAGACTTTAGGAGGCGTCATGACAAAGCTCATCGAAAATAATACCACTATACCTACCGGCAAAAAAGAGGTCTTCTCTACCGCCGCCGACACCCAGACAAGTGTCGATATTCATGTCCTGCAGGGCGAAAGAGAATTCGCAAACGACAACCGTACCCTCGGAAGGTTCCAGCTCGCTGATATCCCGCCTGCCCCAAGAGGTGTTCCACAGATCGAGGTCAGTTTTGATATCGACGCCAACGGCATTCTCAATGTCTCGGCAAAGGACCTCGGGACGGGAAAGGAACAATCCATCGAGATCAAATCCAGCTCAGGACTGAGCGAGGATGAGATCAAAAAAATGACAAAGGATGCCCAAATCCACGTCGAGGAAGATAAAAAACGCCGCGCGGTTGTTGACCTGAAAAACCAGTCTGACCAGCTCGTATATTCCACCGAGAAAACGCTTAAGGAACACGGAGAAAAAGTCTCAGCTGAAACCCGTGGAAATATCGAAAACGCCCTTAACAACCTGAAAGAGGCTTCAAAAGGCGAAGATGGAGATGCTATTAAAAAAGCCATGGAAAACCTCGGTCAGGTCGCTCAGGAACTCGGAAAGATCCTCTACGAAGAAGCCGCAAAACAACAGGCCGCACAGGCCCCGCCTCCTCCCGGCCCCGAAGATCAGGGGGCCCCTGATGAAAAAAAGACCAAAAGAAAAGGCGGCGGCGACGACGTCATAGACGCCGAATTCGAGGCTAAAGATTCTTAACAATATTTGCTGACAATAACTCCTTGTACATTAAAGCCATGGAATCGGATTCCATGGCTTTTTTATACGCTGTTTAATACAGTTAGATTTGTTACTTGTGCGCCTTCACCGGCAGGGTTACGGTAAAAACCGCTCCTTCGTGCGGCTGGGTTTTAACTTCTATCGTTCCTTTGTGTTGATTTACTATCTTTCGGACGATTGGAAGTCCTAATCCCGTTCCGACCTTTGCCTTTGTCGTATGGAAAGGCTCGAATATCGATTCGATATCTTCCACCCCCGGCCCATTATCACTTACACTCAGTATAACAGTTTCCCCTTTGGCCTCAGTCGCAACTTTCACAACCCCCGTTCCCTCCGGCACCGCATACACCGCATTAAGCACAAGATTAAGCACAACGTTATACATCTTGTCTACATCGAGCTCTATCGGCTTGATGTCCTTATCGACAGAAACCGTGATCTGTTTTCCATCTTCCTGGGCACCGGCACGTAATGATTCTGCCGCCGATCTGACAATAGCGTTAAGATCACTTCTTTTGATATCGAGTTTACTGTCCTTGCTGAACTGCAGCATATCCAGCACCAGCTTCTCGATCTTGTCGAGATTTTCACCTAATATCTCCCAGCCGCGTTTGGCCCGCTCGATATCGTTTATTTCCAGGCTCTGATCGACTACGTCCCTTCCGCCTCGTATCGCCTGAAGAATGTTCTTCACCCCGTGAGATAAATTAAGCGCAGTTTGTGCCGCCTGCGACACCCTTTCCTGTCTCTTGTCATTGTCCATGCTATTTCCCTATACAGAAATTAGAAAAAATTCTCTCCAAAACTTCCTCGTTAATATCTTCCCGCTCTACGCCCGACAGTTCCTGGTAACTTGCCCTTATAAACATCGCCGCCGTTTCATCGTTATCCGCTTTTATCTCGTTTTCAGCCTCGGCGAGATTACTGGCCGCTTCTTCCACCGCCTTGCGGTGCCTTTGCGTTATCGCAAGTCTTTCGTCGGTCTCCGCTGCGCTGCTTTTCAAATTTATGATGGTTTTGTCAATGACCTCTCGAAGTTTGTTTAACCCGGCCCCGCTGACCGCGCTGGTTAAAATAACCTCGGTCCCGAAAAGTTGATTCAGCTCGGCCCTTTTTTCTCCCAGCCGTTCGGCTTCCGGAAGATCGCTCTTGGTCCCCACTAATATAATCTCCTTTGGACGGATCAGTTCCCTAATCGCTGTATCCTCTAAGAAATCGTCCTTCGTAATATCGACACAGAACACAACTGCCTCGGCGCTGTTCAACGCCTCGATCGCCGCCGCCTGGGCCAATCCGCCAAGTACCCCGCCTTTACCTTTATCGAACGAAAGACCCGCGCAGTCGAACAATGTACAGGTGAAATTCTCGATTTCCAGCTCGCCCGTCAACACGTCCCGCGTCGTGGCTTCCCGCTCCGAGACAATACTCCTGTCTTCGCCTAAAAGGGCATTGCCCAGACTGCTTTTTCCCGCGTTAGCCGCGCCCGCCAAACCCACGGACGGCTCATCTATCATCTCTTCATAACGGATGGAGCTGTTTAAAAGCCCCTCCAGTCCGCACCGTATCCGGCCCACCGTCTCAGCCGCCTTTTCCCTCGTTACAAATTCGATATCGGCGCCGCTGAAATCCATCCCCGCCTCCAGCAAACTCAGAATATCCAGCAGTTCACCTCGCAGAGCCTCGATGCTTTTGCTTAGTTTACCCGCGAGAAGTTTCTCCGCCGCCGCTAACTGAACTTTATTGCTGCTTGCGACTATTTCCGCTACCGCTTCTGCCTGGGAAAGGTCGACCTTGCCGTTAAGATACGCCCTTAACGTAAATTCCCCCGGACCGGCCAGCCGGATTTTCTCGTTTAGTTTACCCAGTATACGCTCTACCACAGCTTCGGCCGCAAAAATATGTAGCTCTGCCAGGTCCTGGCCCGTGTAGGATCTGGGCCCTGCGAAAGCGTATAATACCGCGCTTACTTCAAAGCCCTCGTCGATGCGGATATTCCCCCGTGTTATTCCGCGCCTTTTTACGCCTTCTTTTGCAATGAAGACTTCCTCGACCGCACTGAAAGTGTCCGCTCCGGATATCCGGATTATGGTTTTGACCGCGGCCCTACCCCCAGCCGAGGCACTGCTGATTGCCGTGATCGTGTCATTAAAATCATACATCGTAAGCTTGATTTTGTTTTACCGAAACAATACTCGAACCCAACAACAGACCTTCGACGCTACATCGTGTTCTTAAAAAACGGCTTCGGTTTCTTCTTCTTCACCTTGCCCCCCGTCTTGCTTGTCGCCGACACTAATCCCGTCGCCGCATGGGCCTCTTTTTCCCGGATATGTTTGCGGATCACTATCTGCTCGATAACACCGCCGCCGATACTCGACATGATATAAAGATTCACTCCGGACGGCCCTTTATAAAGCATTATCGGGAACATAAGGGTCATCATTACCATCATCATTTTTTGCTGTTGAGCGGCCTGGGGATTTGCCTGCGATGACGATGCCGAATGCGGCATTAACTTTTGCTGAAGATACATTACCAAACCCATCATAAGGGGCAAAAGGTTGAACGAATCAATATGCCAGCCGAGCAGAGGTATGGTTATCTCTTTAAAACGAATAAGGGCGTCAGGGGCAGAAAGGTCCGTTATCCAGAACGGAAGAAAACCTGCTCCCCGAAGATCGATACTCGTGTTTATTGCGGTCCACAATGCTATCCAGATAGGCATCTGGATCATCATCGGAAGCATGCTCGATACCGGAGATACGCCTTCCGTTTTGTAAAGCGCCATCACTTTCTTGTTCATTTCGGCTTTGTTGTTGGCGTATTTCTTCTTTATCTCCTCCATCTTCGGCCCGAGCTTCTGCATCTTCATCATTGAGACCTGGCTCTTCTTAGTGACAGGATGCATCGCAAGACGCATCAAAAACACAAGCACTATGATCACAACCCCGTAATTAGGCACTACATTATACATTGACCTCATTATGGCCATTATTCCAAATGCCAGCGGACGAATGACCGCCGCCGGACAGCAAAAACATGACCTGAAATCGATCGCAAGAAAGTAAGCGAACTTTTTGTATAACTCATTATTCTCGAAGATACTTTTGCTCTTTGGCCCGACGTAAAGCTGAAATTTAAAGGTCTTGCCCGAATTATCCTGTCCCGCCGGGCCAAGTTCCACCGGGCTTACCTGCAGACTGAAACTGCTGTTCTCGTCCCCATCAGGCTTCTTGTCGGGATCGATCTCTATACCGGGATCATAATATTGCACCAGCCCCGGCTGGACGCTCCCCTGCCGGTTCTGACCGGCTTGCGGTACTGCCCGAAGGATCGCCGCAAAATACTTATTCGTTACCGACGCCCAGATTAAATGTGTGTTCGCATCTTTATGCCTCAGTCGCATACTATTCTTTATCTTCGTTTTTCTGTCCGATGCATCCACGCGGGACTGTTCTGTTGTTGCCGCCCTGTACATCATGTCCTGTTTTATGTAGGACTTCTTGAGCTTTCTCATTCTGCTATTGTCGAACTTTATCGACTCAATTACGCCCTCAGGCATCATGAAAGCGGCAATGATATTTCGCATGTCCCCGCGCACCCCCTCCATTCCGATACCGCCCGGGCCCTGCATATCGAATCTTATTTTAAGTGCCTCATCGGAAAGATTCTCGACCGTTATTTCACAGTCAACATCATAGCTGTCACGCATGATCGAATAAATCTTTGTCAGCTTGACGGCATCGGTGCCAGCCGCATCCCGCAGCACCGCCTCGAATACCGCTTTTTCAGGATCGTATTCTTCAACCAGACGCCAGTTCAGTTTATCTAATGGAAATCTTTGTTTTTTCTCGACAAGCTCGAAATTGCCGTTAGCCAGAGAAAAAATGGTCCTGTCCCCGCCCGCTTCGATCCCGGATAAAAGCACCAGCGGCTGTGGGTCCTTATGGTCCCTGTCGTCATATTCACTCAGCACTACTCGGGATACACCGGCCCCTTTGCTCGTTAGCTCCACCTCGAACTTATACCCCGTATCCTTAAACACCGACCCTAATGTTTTGGCTTCGGCCCCGGCACTTTTCGCCGTAAGCTTCGAAAAATCATACCCCTGGCTTTTCTCTGCACCGGGAATAAGACCTCCCAAAAGATCGCCGCCCGGCGTCTCACTCGCCAGCCGGATACAGCCTTTCGCAGGACACCAGCCGGCATGTTCGAAAAGACCCGACTCTGTCACCAAAAAGCCGCAGAAAATCACGAAGATTATTAAAAACCCGATAAGTGCGTTTTTCATACTCATTCGGTAAAACCTTAAAAAATATGAAGATCAAAACCGGTAACTTCCAACCCGTACCATCGGCTGTGAGACTATTTCCCGTCGAAAAGTCTGTCGCCCTCGAAGTTGTCAAGCTCGTCGATTTCGTATATCTTTTTAGCCGCGGCTTCATAATCATATTCAAGTCTGACAAAGTGTGCCTTGTCTTCCTCGATATAAACATAGCTCGCCCGGTTGTCTCTGTCTCTCGGTTGACCTACGGAACCGACATTTATAATTGCTTTTTCGTCCTCGATAATGGGATATACCCAGCCGAGCTCTTCGGGTGTGTAAAAATCCGGGTCTTCAAGAAAAACGCCCGGAAGGTGCGTGTGCCCGATGAAGCAGATATGCCTGACCTTTTCAAATAGCAGACTTATCTTACCCGGTGCGGTATATACATCGTCCGGAAATACATATTCGTTTATCGGCTTTCTCGGGGATGCGTGTACCAGATCCAAAATAGCATTGGCCTCTCCCAGCTTCATTTCTAATGTCCGTCGCATCTGTTGGTTGCCCAGATAACTCCACCGTTTATTACTTTGCTTGACGTCTTCTTCCAGCTCAAGGGCGTCTCTGGTCCAGTAACTGGCCTGTTCGGCTCCGAGATTAAAGTTTGTCGGCTCGTAAAGAACCGCATAGTCATGATTGCCAAGGACCGAAGCGGCGGTCTTGTCGATCACAAGGTCCAGACATTCCTTAGGATTGGCCGCATATCCGACTACGTCACCGAGACAATAGATGGTCTTGATCCCGCGATTTTCAATATCCTCGAGCACCGTCGTCAGGGCTTCCAGATTCGAATGTATATCACTTATAATTGCAAACATACCTTATTTACCTGTACAAATAGCCTTTTATTTACAGAACCCGTTCTTATAGCATAATTCTTCTGCAAATTCCAGTAGTATGGGTAAATTTTTACTCCCGCGGCCGATTTAACCCCGAAAAACCCCCTTAAACGACAAAAGGGCCTTTTCAAAACATTCCATCCCCGCAGGAGTTATCTTTTCCCTTTCGTGATATTTCGCTATCGCCCCCGCTGCCATCCCGCACGCTGCCGATGGGCAAAGAAGCTCAAGCCCCGCGACTCCGAGCCAGCTGCCGCATACCAGCGTAACTGACATCATGAAAAAAGATATCGTTCGGATATCTCCCTGTTCGATCCCGGAAATGCCGAAAGGCAGGATATTTCCAACCGCATTTATCGCTCCCGGGCCGTATATACCTAACATGCCTGTTTTTTCTGTAATATCGGATAATGCCGCTTTGCTCAGATCGTTTTGGCTTACCAGGCTCTGGGCCCGGGAAAATACCGTTTCCCGTTCCTGTGGATATGTAAAGATCATATAAACCTCCCTGACCTTGCCGACCCGAACAGCGGCATTTCCAGCCCCCTCTGTATCCCCCGCACTCGACCATATCCATTTGCCGTCGCCAGGCATCTCACTGTTCTCGCCCAGAAGCTTGCTCACAAGCGATTCACTTTCCGAACCCTTGACGGTTATTTTGCCGAAACTGCTCAGGTCAAATGCCGCGCTGCCTTGCTCGAGCGCCTTGCCCTCAGCCCCTGCGTCACCGTAATCTCGCGGAAGTCGCCAGCCGTGATATTCAGAAAAATCCGCCCCCATGCGCTCGTGCACCGATTCGAAAGGACTCGAAGTAGCCATATAGTTCCTTTAAAACTCTGCCGGACCGTTCAATTATCGAAAATTGTTCGCCAAAACACTAACATAAAAATCCTCCCATGACAACGGTCATTTGCCAATCACCAAAACTTAGGTTGCATTTATGCCTTAGCCTGATATAATACCGCCAATTTCTAATGCTTTAGGAGCTTTTTCGTGGATGCCTATCTTCTTGAAACCAAAAGCCTGGTTAAAAAGTATTCCGGAAGGACCGTTGTAAACCAGATCGATATCTCCGTTGAACGGAAAAGTATCGTCGGGCTGCTCGGTCGTAACGGTGCCGGAAAGACCACAACATTCAGAATGGTCATCGGAATGATAATCCCCGATGGCGGCCAGGTCATGTTCGAAGGCCAAAATATTACCGACCTGCCCATGTACAAACGCGCCAGGCTCGGAATGGGATACCTCTCTCAGGAACCGAGTGTCTTCCAGCGGCTCAGCGTCAGGGATAATCTCCGCGCTATACTCGAGACCATGTCGGTCACACCGGGACAACGCGACCAAAAAGCCGACCGGCTTATAGAACAATTCGGACTTACCGAAGTCGTCAACAGCCAGGCAAGGTTCCTCTCCGGAGGCGAAAGGAGAAAACTCGAGATCGCACGCGCAATGGTCACTAACCCATCGCTAATCCTGCTCGATGAACCGTTCAGCGGCGTGGACCCCATCGCCGTCGAAGAACTACAGAAAGAAATTCGCCACCTTGTCAATTCCGGCGTCAGCATACTCATTACCGACCACAATGTCGAAAGGACTCTCGAGGTCGCCGACAAGGCGTATATAATCGATCATGGAAAAGTCATTGGAAAAGGTACCCCAAGAGAAATTATACAGGATGAACTCATTATAAAAAGTTATCTCGGAAGCACCTTCAAGGGCGATGAGTTCGACGACCAACAATGAAATGACCGCAAAAAACTTTACTGTCCCTTTGCAGGAACTCGACCGATGTCAAAAAATAATCTCAATAAATGTTCTATAACCTGTTTCCCGGCACCGGTTCTGGCTCAACCCGCAAAACCCATCGACAACATCGACGGGTCCATCCGCACTCTTGCCGACAGGATGATCGATATAATGCTCCGGAACAAAGGTGTCGGCCTCGCCGGCCCGCAAGCCGGGGTGAACCTGCGAATCTTCGTCATTTCGCTCGACGGCACTAAAGAAAACGCCAAGGTCTATATCAATCCGAAGATCGAAACTTCCGGCTCTCTGGTGCATTTTGAAGAAGGATGTCTTTCCCTCCCCGGCGTCTCCGCCAAAATAAAAAGGTTCAAACAATGCTCCGTTACCGCAACTGACCTCGACGGAAATACCTTCACCGAACACGCAGAGGGACTCCCGGCAAGGGCGTTCCAGCACGAATTCGACCACCTCGACGGAATGCTCATTAAGGACCGAATGACAACCGTGCAATCCATCGCCCATCGAAAACTCATCAAAAAACTCCGGGAAGAATATAACGAAAAAAATAAAACCTGATTATTTCAGAATCGTTATTTTGCAAT
>CBDUSK010000035.1:0-10002 GCA_965369915.1 uncultured Phycisphaerae bacterium | reverse complement strand
ATATTAGTATACCAGATTCTATATCGGCACTCAAACTGATTTTACTTGCGGGAATCGATCAAAACAGACATTCTGAACTCAAAAAGAGGCTTGTCTGTTGGTTTGCGTTTAAAAGATTGAAAAACTTACTCAAACTGACCAAACAATTGTGTTAGCGATGATCATATCGAGAGTTTATTCTTGTAAGATATCTTGCAAGGCTTTATTTGCACCTACATGCCGGGGGTCAAGTTCGATAACCCTACGGAACTCTACAATGGCTTGTGTTACGTTACCCTTCTGCATCAGAATCCGAGCAAGATTATAATAAGCTTTTACATTGTTGGGTTCAAGTAGGATCGCTTTATTATAGACATCAATAGCTTGGTCAAATTTACCTTGAGAAGCCAACATTGCCCCAAGATTGCTGTAAATATCTGATACAGTCATTATTTTCAACGCTTCATGAAACTCCACTATGGCATCTTCAATTCTATCGATTTGGGAAAATAATATCCCAAGCAGATTGTGCAGTTTATATGCATCGGGGTGGGAATCTAAACCATGTTGACAAACCGCAATAGCCTGGGAAATTTTATTTTGTTGTAAAAAAGCCTGCGCCAAAAGATTGTACGTCTTCACATCGTTTATGTCATCTGACTTAAGCCTTAGTACCTGCTCAAATTTTTCAATTGCCTGATCGGTTTTTCCCTGCTCAAAAAATAGTTTCCCAAGGTTATAATGAGCATACTTATCGTTTGGCCTGATCTTTAAGGAAGAATTGAAGTATTCAAAAGCCTTTTCAGTTTTGTTGTTTGCTGCAAAATAAACACCTAGCTGGTTATACACCAAATCTTTTTCGGAAGTAACTTCAAGAGCATGCGTAAAAAGCGTATAGGTATTCTTCCAATAACTAGCTTGTCTGAAACTGCATACCATTAAAATCGCCGAGATTAGCAGAGCTATAACAATCAAAGTTCTTTTAACGTTCTTGCGGGTTTTAAAGAAATCATATATACCCCAGGCAAGGATAATAAATAAACCGGTATAAGGTATGTATGTATAACGATCAGCCATTGCCTGTTCACTCACTTGGACAAGTCCGATTACAGGGACGAGCGTTCCAAGGTACCATAGCCAACCGATGAGAAAATATTTTCTTCTACGGCCTAATAATACTGCCGTCAAGGAAACGCTAAAGAGTATGATCACAGAAATAATGACTTTATATAATTGTAATGTATCTTGAGGGTGAGGGTAAAACACAGCCAGGTTTGTTGGATAAAACATCTTAGCAATGTAATTTACATATGAGACTAAGGCGTTAAACAGCCTTTCTTTAAAGGAAAACGCCTCAAAGGACATTAAGGTCTTTTTCTGAGCAAAAATAGTAACAACACAAATTATTGCTGATAGTATAATGAAAGGGGTTTTTTCCAGTACCAGAAATTTTAAAGGCTTTTTACTTTCCAGTTGGACAGGGTTTAAGCTTTGGGAAGAAAGAACATCCATGCGCTCTAAAGGCCAATAATCCCAAAGAAGCAAAACACATGGAAGAGTAACAAGCATAGGTTTTGACATTAGGCCAAAAGCAAAAAACAGCAGGGCCAATAGGTAGGAAACATTTTTTTTATTTTGTACATATTGACAGTAAAAAAGCATTGTCAGCATCCAAAAGAATATGCTTAAAACATCTTTCCGCTCAGATATCCAGGCAACAGACTCGACATGAAGAGGGTGAAGTGCAAAAGCAATAGCTACAATAAACGACGCCCATATCAGTTTGGTACAACGCACCATCAATAAAAAAAGCAGGACAGAGCAGGCCAGATGTAACAGTAAATTTGTTAGATGAAATCCCCATGGTTGTGGACCGAAAATAGTGCTGTCAAGGAGAAGAGATAATAAAGTAACGGGGTGCCAGTTAGCGACGACATTAGCAGTCAAAGCCCATCGAATATTTTCCGGATTCAAACCCTGTAAGACACGAGGGTTTTCGCTGACATACGCAGGATCGTCATAATCAACATAATCAAAAGTTACAACCTGCCAGTAAACTGCACATGTAGTGACCACTAGGAAGAGACTAATTAAAAGAAACCATTTTTTTTCCGGCATATTCATCATTTGCAATGCAGGTAACTTAATGAAACCAATCTTTCAAGGATTGTTTCATAAATCTATATGCTTTAATATCTTCTTATTTTTCTCCAACTCGCTCCATAACCGTTATCCATATTATTTCCTTTAAATTATTCCAGCATAAGAACATAACGAAAGTATTAGTATACCAGATTGTTTATCGGCACTCAAGCTGATTTTACTTGCGCGAATTGATTAAAACGCGAATTGTTGGCAAAAAAAGAGGCTTGCCCACAAGACAAACATTCGTACGAATAAACCCCTTAAGAGGTGTGTGTGTCTTTATTTAATTTAACTTTACCTATTCGTAGCCATGACAAGGAACCTGATGGGGACCAGTAGGCATTTGACTTTCTTTCTTGCCCCAGCTGGTACTTAAGATATTAAGGTCAGGCAGTGTTACCCATTTACGCTTACCATCGACGTCGCTACCTGCAAAGTTACGGTCGGCGTCACCACAAATAGGCGGAGGGGTCACCGCAGGCATTTGACTTTCTTTCTTGCCCCAGCCAGAACTTAGAACATTAAGGTCAGCCAGTGTTACCCATTTACGCTTACCATCTACATCGATACTTGCAAAGCTACCATCGCCATCGCCCTGACAGTTGTACTCATCGCACCAGCAATCAACGGCACCTTCACCAAAATATGCGCTAGCAGCCAGGTATGCAGCATAAACAGCAGGATAGTCTGTATCAACACCCAATATCTGCATGCAGTCGTCTCCACAATCACCGCAAATCACAAACGCAATGGGCAGATTTGTTGTCACCTGGGCGCCGTTCTCATCGATAACTCCGCCGCGAAGAGCGTTCTCACTGATATATCCTTCTGCATAGCCATCTGCCGTCAGAACAATTGTTCCTGACAGACAGGGGTCATCCAGGGGCTCTTCCTCGCCGCCTAAGCCGCCCATGCTGATACAGAAATTCGACTGCGGAAGAGCGAGCGAACCAGCCGCATCTTGATCACAAATACAACCGTTCCCATTGTCCTCGCCATAGGTGTAACCATCGCCTGCTTCCTCATCATAAGCGACATCCATAAAGATGTCAAAAAAGCTGTCAACTGCAACGGCGACGATATCATCAGTTGCATCGACATCCAGAGCCATCGCTACAATGGGCACGTCCGCCGCCCAGGGGATGGTACAGGTGCCGTCCTGATTGTCCACTGCCGGCCCGAAAGTGATCGTCCCCGCAACGCAGGAAATAGATATACTAAGTATGGCAAAAAGAATTGATCTTTTCATGGCATAACTCCTTAAGAGGTGTGTGTGTCTTTATTTAATTTAACTTTACCTATTCGTAACCATGACAAGGAACCTTATGGGGACCAGTAGGCATTCGACTTTCTTTCAGGCCCCAACTGGCACTAAAGATATTAAGGTCAGGCAGTCTTATCCATCTACGGTTACAATCTGTGTCCATACCTGCAAAGCTGCGGTCGCAGTCTGCACAAATGCATTCAGGAGGGAGCTCACATTCCTTCCTACCCCAGCAGTTACTTAAGATGTTAAGGTCAGCCAGTGTTACCCATTTACGCTTACCATCTACATCGGGACCTACAAAAAGACCATCGGCATCGCCCTGACAGTTGTACTCATCGCACCAGCAAGCAGGCGAGTCGGCCTTTAAGAACATAGCATAAGTGCAAGGATCGTCTATATCAACCTCCAATACCTGCATACAGTCGAGTGCCGTTATGACATTAACGGTAAGTGTGTCTAATACAATCGTAATGGTTTCATCATAGAGAGTCAGCGGATAAGATTGGCCTGCGTCTCCGAGATTTGTTATTAGTGTAAATGTAAAGTGTATTCCAGGTACCGCTGTGAATGGGTCCAGGGTACACAGATCATAGCCGCAGTAATTTGGGTCCGGGTCCGGAATAATAGATGTTGTTCCCGCTGCCGGTCTTGCTATCGGTACGGTTATGATAGCGCCGTCACAATCGAGGTAAGCACAGTAGATTTCGTTGGCATTACTTACAATGTCGATCGTGAGGGTATCACCTTCGACGACTTCGACAACTCCTCCGCTTGCACCGGGAGCGGAAAAAACAATACCGGCGTTGGCTGTTGATGCAAAAAAGATGATCGAAAAAGTGCAAATAAGAATTGATCTTTTCATGGCATAACTCCTTAATTTTTCTCCAGATATGTCTATATTATAGAGTAATAGTGACGAATGTCAAGGGGAAAAATAAAAAAAAAAGCAGGCCTTTCGGCCTGCGTGTCGGCTTGTTATTTTTTGAATCCAAAGAAAACTTGAGAAAATCAGGGTTTTCTGGTACATTTGGCGGTCGTAAAAAGACCAGATCAACCTTTTGGTTTAAGGGAATAAAATGAACGTATTACTAATCGGCAGCGGGGGTCGTGAGCACGCACTGGCGTGGAAGTTATCTCAATCGAAGAATCTCGATAAACTCTATATTGCGCCCGGCAACCCCGGTACGGCAATGCTGGGTGAGAACGTCGATATCGGGACAGGTGCTATCGAAGAGCTTGTCGCTTTCGCGAAAGAAAAGAATGTCGGCCTTGCGGTGGTAGGCCCGGAAGACCCTTTGGCGGCAGGGGCGGTGGATGTATTTGAAGATGCGGGGATAAAGGCTTTCGGCCCGAGCAAAGGCGCGGCTATGTTAGAGGCGGACAAGGCTTTTGCCAAGAAGATAATGCACTCGAACTCAATACCCACTGCCGAAAGCAGGATATTCGAGACGTTCGAAGATGCCAAGACGTATATTGCCAGCCGGGACGAAGCGGTAGTGGTAAAGGCGGCGGGACTTGCCAAGGGCAAGGGAGTATTTGTGTGCGACGATCCAGCGGATGGTATTATCGCAGCGGAAAAGATAATGTGCGATAAACAATTCGGCCAGGCCGGCGAGGTGATAGTAGTCGAAGATAAACTGCTGGGCCAGGAGGCTTCGATACTTGCTTTTGTGGACGGCAGGAATATCTATGTGATGGAAACGTCGCAGGACCATAAGCCGATCGGCGAAGGTGATACGGGGCCGAACACCGGCGGGATGGGAGCATACAGTCCTGCGCCGATAGTAACTGATAAATTGATGGACCAGATCATAAAAGAAATACTCGTCCCTACGGTCGATGGTATGATTCGCAATGAGACGCCTTATAAGGGAGTTCTGTATGCCGGGGTAATGCTGACCCAGGGCGGTCCGAGAACGCTGGAATTCAATGTCAGATTCGGCGACCCAGAGACCCAGCCGATATTGATGCGGCTCAAGAGCGACCTTCTGGAAGTAATGCTTGCGGTTTGTGACGGTCGACTGGTTGAAGTAACGCTGGAATGGGACCCGAGGCCGGCGGTGTGCGTGGTGATGGCGTCGGGGGGATATCCGGGCGATTACGAAAAGGGCAAAAAAATAACCGGTCTTGATGAAGCAGGGAAACTCGAAGATGTTGTCGTGTTCCATGCCGGCACCGCCGAGAAGGACGGTGAAATTGTAACTGCCGGCGGACGCGTACTGGGAGTGACCGCACTTGGCGAAACCATAGCAGACGCCAAGGCCAGGGCTTACGAGGCGGTTAATGTGATCGATTTTGAAGGTGCATATTGTCGCGGCGATATTGCCGATAAAGCAATGGCTTTATAGAAAACTTTCGATGAGTTCCTAAATTTGGTGCTGAAAACGGATGTCCGCACTTCATGGTACAAACAGGGATCGGCCTTATGTAAGGAAGGAATTTCTGCAGCGTCTTTTCTGGTTGGGGGTAATATTCCTTGTTGTCTGGGGTTTTTATGAACAGGCCGGCAGGAGACTGCTTCGTCCCATCGCCCGGCGGCAGATAAAAGAGCTTACCGGGGCGAATGTCAAAATAAGCTCCGTTGATTTCAGAAGCAACTGTGTGGTCAGGATGAAGGACCTTGTGATCGGGGCAAAGGCCGATACCGGTGACAGCGGCGTGATCCTGAGTGCCAAAACGGTCGATGCCCGGTTTTCGCTTATAAGCTTGTTCAGGTTACAGCCCAGGATCAAATCGATAACGATAAATGATTTTATCATCAATGCCCGCTACGACACAGATACCGGCCGGTGGAATCTCGATATGCTAAAAATCAAAAAGACCTCAGAGGACGGAGAATCGCTGCCTGATCTTAAGATCAAGAAGGGGATATTTGAGGTGAGCAGGGTAGCCGACGGCGTGGTCGAGACCATCACCAAAGTCGGTGTTTCTGGAGATTTTACAGGTGTATGGAGAAACAAGAATAAATACAATTTTTATATCGAAACCGACGACAGATACGATTATTCCGGCAGTCGTCTTCGCGGGATATGGGAACTCGGCAAAAAGGGTTCGCTAAATATGAACGGGCAATTGCTGATGGCCGCCTCGGCGGTATTCGGTAATGCGTGGGACGTTAAAAACCTTGCCATGAAACTTGAATATGACAGCACCGATATAAGGATCGAACAACTCGAATGGGACATGGGTGACAAGACCGAAGTCCGAATCACAGGTTCGATCAACAACTATCCGGTCAAGCCCGAATATGACTTAAAGCTTCATCTTAAGGACCTGCTGTTGAGCGCGAAGCCAAAGGCCGATACGTTAGTGTACAGCAAGCCGGTGCTGAACAAACTCGGCCGGAGGCTCAGATGGGTACTCGAACGGTACAGTCCGCAGGGAAGGAGCGATATTGATATAAGGTGTATAGGTTTCTTAAGCGAATTATCCAAAACCGAATTATCAGGGACTATAACCTGCAAGGATGTCTCTATCCGCGATAAGACCTTTCCCTACCTGATAGATAATATAACCGGCAGTATCGAGATGAGCGAGACCGGTGTGGTGCTTAACAATCTCCACGGCAGTCACGGAGATGTTGACCTGAACATCAACGGATATACAAAAGTGGTCGATAATCAGTCCGAATACGACATACAGATCACCAGCGCCAATATGAAGTTTGACGACGACCTTTACCGCGCATTAAAAACGAGCCACAAGAAACTGTGGTTTATCTTTACTCCAAGCGGACTTGCCAGAACACACCAGCGTTTCAGCCGTTCAGCGGGACAGGAGCGCAAATCCATCCTTACTGTAGACCTTGTTGATGTCGATGCGATCTATCAGCATTTTCCTTATCCGCTGAAAAACCTTACCGGCAAAGTTACATTTGAACCGGGCAGACTGGTTCTTGATAACGTCGTTTCTGAATATGATGACCGCAGGATCAGCTTAGACGGGAAAGTAACAGAAACTGAAAGCGATCGGCCGAGATTTAATATTACGATAAACGCTGTTGATGTTCCCATCGATAATACTTTGATGATCGCTCTTCCGGCAAACCAGAGAAAATTTTATGAACACTTTGATGTCGATGCATTGACGGATGTGGAAATGACAGTTTTTTCACACGAGGGCGGCAGGCGACTGGTGGAGTATTTCGCAGAGGTCAGCATCAAAGGCACCTCGTTAGTGTACGAGAAATTCCCTTTACAGCTAACGGAGGTATACCTGGATGCAACATTAACGCCTGACTACATTGAACTGAAAAAGATGACGGGCAAAAGCGGCCAAGGCAGAGTCTATATCAATGGAAAGATATGGCCCGGGAACGAGGGACGTCCTTCCCCGGATTTTTATCTTGTGGTAGATGCCAACCGGATCGAGCTCAATGATGACCTGTTGCGGTCTCTTCCTGAGGAATTCGCCCGGATCGTAACTCCATTACAGCCAAGCGGAAAAATAAACGTTTCGGCCATTCTGAACATGGGGACAAGGCAGGAGAATTATCCCGACTACAATATAGCCATCGAGTTCCTGGAGAACAGTTTTAATTTCGAAAAACTTCCCTATCCGATCGAAAATGTCACCGGTACTATCCGGATAACCCGGGATGAGATAGAACTGGACAACATCACCGCAACCGGCGCAGGGGATGAATCTTCAGATGTGGATATGACCAAAATAGTCGTTAACGGCAAGGCTCAATACAGGATGGGAGAAGGCCTGCAGGGAGGCAGGGCAAGCTTTAAGGCTGACGGACTGAAGATCAAGGGCAGGCTGCTTGAGAACCTGTATGGGGATATCATATATGACCCTAACGAAAAAGCCTTTATGAGCAGGGGATTTACCGCTGACTGTTATGGGGGCAAAGTGATAGGGGACATTGAGCTGAAACAGCTTGGCGGCAAAGATCTCGGATATATATTCCAACTGGTTTTCGACAACGTCGAGATAAGAGACATCCTTTCAGTCAGGCTGAAGCAATCACAAAAATCGGACGCTCACACCAAGGGGAATATGAACGGCTCTTTCAGCGCCAAGGGATTGCTGGGCGATAAAGCTTCAAATGCAGGACGGTTAATACTCGGGATTTCCGATATGAGACTCACAAGACGCTCCGTACTCGGAAAGATACTGATCGCGATGCAGTTAAACAAACCAACGGATTTTATTTTCAGTGATCTGAAAGTCGAAGCCTATCTTAAGGGAACGGAAATAATATTCGAACATGTTTATATGTCCGGCAGTTCCACGGTACTTCAGGGAAACGGGAAGATGGACCTGGTAACCAATGAGATCGACATGAACTTTACCGCGTTCGGGCGAATATTGACCTCGGATCCTTCAATGCTTGAATCATTGGCCAAGAGTCTTGGTTCTGCGGTTATTAAAGTCGAAGTGCGTGGAGATCTTGACGAACCGCTGATAAAAACAAAGACAACTACTTTGCCTGTGTTCAAGGCTCCCCTTGATCTGCTCGGTGACAAAGAAAGACTTTGATCGGGCCGAGTTAGATTTTATTTACGCCTCTATCCGTTTTATTCTTCACCGGATTCATCGTTCAGTTCTACGATCTCAGTGAACGTTACAAGGCTTACGGGATTATGCGGGTCGCTTACGACCTTGCCGAGCAGACCTACCTTACAATGCAGAAGAGCTTCTGCGTTGATATCAACGGCGTTTTCGTCGGGAACGGCGTAGCAAAGTATTTTGCCCGCATCGTTGACGATCAAAAATCGTTTCCGGCCCGTCTGGGAAGTGTATATATTCGAGGACCTGAGCTGGCCGGTGACGATGAATCTGCCGGGATCAGGGATATTTTTGATCTTGGCTGAGCGGCGTTCATCGATCTGCTGTCTGAGATGAGCGAGCTTTGCTTTCTGAGCTTTCAACTGTTTGTCGGCGGTAAGTGCCAGATCGAAACGTTCGGCTTTGTCAAGATGATACCTGGCATAAAACCTGGCCTTACCGGCTTGAGGATTATTAGCAATTGCGGTAAGCGATTTGATGATATCCTTGTAATTCTGCTGGTCTATGGGTTTTTTCAATTCGGCATCGATTTTTTTCGCCAGGTTTCGGCATTCGTTGAGCATTTGGGCCTTAACGGCGACTTTTATGACTGGCAGTTTGGCCGGAGCCGGATCAGATTCCGGTTCGAATTCAGGCAAAGGACCGAGTTCCGGCACCGATTCCAGGTCCTGCGGCCTCGCAGGCTGGGGCTTTGGCGGCAGTATGATCGGCTTAGGTTTGGGCACCGGTCCGGTGTAGTTTAAGTACCGGCTGCTTATCCACAGGTGAGCGCCGGGGGGGGGAAGGATCTTATAGTAGTCCCCCTTTTCCTGACCTGTGAGCCTTACCTGGTCGCCTTCATTGAGCTTGGTTTGCTGGCTGTGCGAAAACGCGGGCTCGAGATATCCGGCGCCAGCCCATATCCGGACCGAATCGCCGGTTACCGTGCCTATCAGTTCGTTTTTCGGGTCGAGATCAACATGGTTTTTTGATATCCAGGAGAAGCTGCCTTGGGGGGGTATTATCTTGAACCAGTCGTGCTCCTGGCTGACGACGGTTACTTTTGCAGGAGAACTGATCTTTCCGCAGAAGTAATAGGCAGTTCCCGGCCCGGA
>CBDUSK010000034.1:0-10021 GCA_965369915.1 uncultured Phycisphaerae bacterium | reverse complement strand
AGATGGACGGGGCGATATTGGTAGTAGCTGCGAGTGACGGCCCGATGCCCCAGACTCGCGAGCATATACTTTTGGCCCGTCAGGTAAATGTTCCGAAGATCGTAGTTTTTATGAACAAGATTGATCAGGTTGATGACCCTGAGCTAATCGAATTAGTTGAGATGGAACTTCGGGAACTTCTCGATAAGTATGAGTTTCCCGGCGACGAGATCCCGATCATCAAGGGTTCAGCCCTTGCAGCGATGGAAAAAGAAGGCAAAGACGATGAGGCCTGCAAATGTGTTGACGAATTGATGGCGGCCGTAGATGATTACATTCCGGTACCTGAGCGAGCCGTAGATATGCCGTTTCTTATGCCTGTCGAAGATGTTTTCAGCATTAAGGGTCGCGGAACGGTAGGTACCGGTCGTATCGAGCGTGGAAAAGTTTCGGTTGGAGATCAGGTCGAAATAGTCGGTCTTTCCGAAGAGGTCAACAAGACCACTGTTACCGGTGTCGAGATGTTCAATAAGACGCTGAACGACGGTCAGGCTGGCGACAATGTAGGTCTTCTGCTTCGCGGCGTTGAGAAAAAGGACCTGGAACGTGGTCAGGTAGTAGCTAAGCCTGGCTCAATCACTCCTCACACGAAGTTTATCGCCGAGGTTTATGTATTAACGAAAGAGGAAGGCGGTCGTCATACCCCATTTTTTGCGGGTTACCGACCTCAGTTCTTTTTCCGCACAACCGATGTTACCGGTGCGGTCAACAAGATCCAGAGCCGTGAAGGTAAAGAAGTAGAGATGTGCATGCCCGGCGATAATATCGAGATGGAAGTGGAGATCATATCCAAGATCGCGATGGAAGACGGTCTTAGGTTTGCGATCCGTGAAGGGGGTCGAACCGTTGGAGCCGGGGTAGTAACCAAGATTCTCGAATAAAATCCGTTTTATTAAAAGTGTTGCTATAGGAATATTGCGGCGCTTTTTATGACCTCCCTTGGCGGTTGGCAGAGGGGAGGTCTTTAAGTACCAGAGGTTTTTGAGTATTTTTTACCTTTCCGGGCAGCAAATCCCGGAGGGGTAGCAGTGCGTTTTTTGAAAGAGCAATTGATGGCCAGGTCGAAAAAACGAGAACATGTTTGGCTTGAATGTAAAGACTGCGGTGACCGCAATTACCGCACAGAGGTCAATGTTCAGGGCGGCACCCCGAAATTTGAATTAAAAAAGTTTTGTAAACGAGAGCGTAAGCGGACGGTACATAAGATAAGGCGTAAGTAAATGAATTAGGCCAGTAGCTCAATTGGGAGAGCGACGGTCTCCAAAACCGTAGGTTGGGGGTTCGATTCCCTCCTGGCCTGCTGAGAATATTGAGTTGTTTCCTAAGTATCGGTTTTTATATTTTGGGGATCGTAACGCAGTAAGGACAGAAGGCGTAATGGCGTTTAAAATATACAAGCGTGGTCAGGGTTATTATACGAGACTGTACAGTGCATTGGTGAGTTTTGTAATTGTGGCAATGGGTTGTTATGTTTTATACGGTAAACTTCAGGTTGCAGATAACATATGGGTCGGTTCTTTAGTCCCTGCCGGAGTTTGTCTTGTTTTTGGATTGCTAATATTCTGGCTTGTGAACAAGCCGAGTGTTGCAGATTTTATGATCTCAGCTGAAGGAGAGATCAAGAAAGTAAGCTGGTCAAGCCGACGTGAGATATTTTTTTCGACAATAATCGTGATATGTGTTGTAGCAATTATGGCGATGATGCTCTGGGCGACCGATATGGTCTTTCAGCTTCTGTTCAGGTACGTGGTCAAGATTTACTAAGATGGAGAAGATTTTGCCAAAAGTCGGGGATAATCCTATGCAATGGTATGTATTACGAGTTGCATCTAATAAAGAAGAGGTAGTCCGTGAAACACTTGAGCGGAAAATGAAGGCAGAGGGAGTAAAAAGCGTAAACAGGATAATGGTTCCGGTTGAGCAGGTCAAGCGTATTCGTGCCGGTAAACAGCGTATTCATAAGCGTAAGCTTTATCCCGGTTATGTATTTATGGAAATGGAATCTCAGGATGACGGACGGATCCATGACGATGCGTGGTTTGTGATCAAGGAAACAATAGGAGCGGGCGATTTTATCAGCACGGACGGCATTCCGACTCCGATGCGTGATACAGATGTTGCCAAGATGCTTAAAGAGGCGGAGAGGCCCGAGAATGTTCCGAGCATCAAGGTAGAATTTTCCAAGGGCGATATAGTGAAGATCCGCGAAGGAGCATTTGAGAATTTCGAAGGTGTTGTGGATTCTATCGACAACGAGCGTGGTATTGTTCGTGTGATAGTGACGATATTCGGTCGAAGCACACCGCTCGATATCGAATACTGGCAGATCGAGCGGGTCTGAAGAGTTTTATAAATATTTTTATATTTTCAGCGAGTTAGGTAATGGCCAAAGAAGTAATAAATAAGATCAAATTGCAGGCATCCGGCGGACAGGCGACCCCTGCCCCTCCTATCGGTCCTGCGTTAGGTCAACATGGCGTGAATATCGGCCAGTTCGTATCTCAGTTTAACGAAAGAACGAAAGATCTTAACGGCATGACGGTTCCGGTGGTGATCAATGTATATGCCGACAAGAGTTTTGATTTTATAGTTAAAAGTCCCCCTGCAGCAGTTTTGCTGAAACAGGAGGCAGGTCTTGCCAAGGGCAGCGGTGAACCGAACAAAGAAAAAGTCGGCACGGTCACAAAATCGCAGATTCGCAAGATAACCGAGATTAAATTTAACGATCTGAACGCATACAGTATGGAACAGGCGGACAAGATCATAGAAGGCACGGCCCGCAGTATGGGGATAGAGGTAGAAGAAGAGTGAGTCTTTAACCACAAAGGAGTGGAGAAGCGGCGTGTTCTAATCGAAACGAGAAACTGCTAACCACGGCAAAAAAGTGGGAGCGAAAGAGAAGTAATTTATTCGCGGAGAAAGAAATGGGATCGAGAAGCAAACGTTATAAGGAAGAATTGCAAAAGACAGTCAAGGAGCCTGTGAGCCTTGCAGATGCGGTCGTGAAGGTCAAAACGTTCGGGTCGACAAAGTTCGACCAGACAGTCGAATGTGTGATGCATCTTGGAGTCGATCCGAAACAATCCGACCAGTTAATTCGTGGAGCATTAAGTCTTCCTCACGGTATCGGTAAATCGAGGAAAGTGATAGCCTTTTGCGAGGATTCAGACGTTGAAGGTGCCAAGTCTGCCGGAGCGAGCGAAGCGGGATGCGATGATCTGATAGAAAAGATCAACGGCGGATGGATGGATTTTGATGTTGCGGTGGCCTCACCGAAAGTTATGGGAAAGGTCAGCAAACTCGGCCGGGTTCTTGGGCCGCAGGGCAAGATGCCTTCCCCCAAAAACGGGACAGTAGCGCCGGACATCTTATCTGCGGTCAAGGATTTTGCAGCAGGCAAGGTGGAGTTCAGAAATGACGCAGGCGGTAATATCCATGCGGTAGTAGGCAAAGTCAGTTTTGACGAGAACAAGTTAGTCGAGAATATTGAAACGTTTGTAACACATATCAAGAAGATGAAACCGAGTTCGGTGAAAGGAAACTACATCAAGAGGATTAGTATCAGCGCGACCATGAGCCCGGGTATCGCATTAGATATGTCGTAGCGGACGGGCGAAGGAACTGTAAAGAATGATAAAATTTTAACGGGTTAGACCATGAGCAAATACGTAAAAGGGTTACTGCAAAAAGAACTCGAACAGAAATTTGCAGAAGTCGATGATTTTCTGGTACTCGATACCAGAGGTGTCAGCGGGAACGAGAATAATGAACTGCGTGGAGCCCTAAAGGACAAAGGCATCAAGCTGACAGTTGTCAAGAACATTTTGATGCGACGTGCGCTTGAAGGCAAGGATATGTCATCGGCGGTGAGCCTTTTTCTTGCCGGTCCCTGCACGGTTGCCTATGGCGGCGATAGTGTCGTGGATATTGCCAAGGAATGTGTTGATTGGTCCAAAAAGGTTGAGGCCATTGGATTTAAAGGCGGTTTTGTCGACGGTTCGGTGATGGACGCAGAAGGAGTCATGGTTTTAGCGAAGCTTCCGAACCGGTCCGAACTTCAGGGCACAATATTGCTTTTGGCTCGATCCCCTGGAGCAAAGGTTGCCGGAGCGGTCGCAGGTCCAGGCGGAATCATAGCGGGTTGTATCAAGAGTCTGGTCGAATCGCTTGAGGAAGCGGCGTAGTAAAAAGAGTTTAGAGTTAATATTTTAGAGTTTTAAAGTTGTCTTGCGGCTGTCCCGTTAATCGGGTTAAAAGAAACGATGTAGTTTCGTCACCTGCGAGACTAAATAAGATATACAAGGAGTTTTAGTGATGTCCGAAGAAATAGTAACGAAAGACTGGAGCAGTGAGATCAAGAAACTTGGCGACAAGATCGTTGGTCTTACTCTGATGCAGGCGAAGGAACTTGGCGATTATCTGAAAGAAGAACATGGCATTGAGCCGGCTTCTGGCGGCGCAGTAATGGTTGCGGGTCCAGCATCGGCCGGTGGAGAAGCGGCCATTGAGGAAGAGAAGACCAGCTTCGATGTGATCCTGAAAGAGTTCGGTGACAAGAAGATCCAGGTCATCAAGGAGGTACGTGCCTTGACGAGTCTCGGTCTTAAGGAAGCCAAGGACCTTGTTGACAATTTACCGAAGCCGGTAAAGGAAGGTGTGAGCAAGGAAGATGCAGAAGAAGTCCGGTCAAAGCTTGAAGCGGCCGGTGCTACTGTCGAGATCGCGTAACCAGCAAGACTGTGGTGGTCTGCGGGTTTAATTTAAATAGAGATGGCTTAATGGAGAGTGGTTAATGAAGTCTGGAACCATTCGTAATTTCGGTAAGATAGGTGATGCGGTATCAGTTCCCAATCTTATCGAAATTCAAAGGAAGAGTTACAGTCGTTTTTTGCAGAAGGAAATTTCGCCGAAAAGGCGAAAGCATGTAGGTCTTGAGGGTCTGCTGTGCGAGATATTTCCCATAGTAAGTTATGACAAGACGATGCAACTTGAGTATCTGGGTTATGAACTCGAGAAGGCCCGTTATACTCCACAGCAGTGTCGTGAGTTGCGACTGACGTTTGGATACCCTCTGAAGATACGCTGTATGCTGAAGCGCAAGAACGCGGATGATATTTCCGAACAGGCGATCTATCTCGGTGAGATGCCGGTAATGATCGGCGGCGGCGAGTTCATCATCAACGGCGCAGAGCGAGTCATAGTCAACCAGCTTCACCGGAGTCCGGGAGTAGATTTTGTAGTGGACAGCAAGGATGGCGACCGGATCCTTCACGGCTGCCGGATCATCCCGAACCGAGGCAGCTGGATAGAGATGTCCGTGACGAAGAAAGATGTCCTGATCATCCGGATAGACCAATCGAGCAAGATCCCGGCGACAGTTTTCCTGCGCGCGATGAGCGAAAAGTACGGCGGGACGGAAGAGATATTGCGTCTTTTCTATGAGACCGAGACAGTGAAGGTCAAGAAGCTCGATCCATCGATGTGGTCGGTCGGCCCGATCGTGGATACCGAGACCGGAGAGATACTTGTCGAAGCCGGTCACCAGATAGGCGATGCAGTTACTATCATACAAAATGCGAATATATCTCAGGACATACAGAGTGCGGATATATCTCCGAAGGACGAAGTTACTGACAAGGATGCTTTAAAATATCTTGAAAACAAGTTAGAGTTTACATATGTTGCAACTCCTGAATTAAGTGATTCGGAATTAGGGTCTCTTGAAGATCGGCTAATGTTGGAATTTCCAGATCAGAAGAAAGAGGATCAGTCCTTAGCTCATATCCCGCGTTTGAACAAAAAAAATAAGGTAAAAGAAAATAACAAAAAAGATATTGCTAAGTTCAAAAAGCAATGGGATGAAACTGCTTCAAAAACCTCAAAAGATTATTTTGAAAAGTGTTTGAGCGTCATATCTAACAAGAACACAAAGTGGTTTTCCAAACCTACCGAAGTTCCAGAGGACCCAGATTTTAAATCTCAGGGTGTTTATTTTTACCGCGATAAAAAAAGCAAAAAGGTCGAGCGTGGCTATGTTGGGATTGCAGGTGAAAGAAGTGGAAAGGGTATACGGGGACGACTTTTAGAAAGCCATCATGCCTTATCGTTAAAGGAAGATAGCTTACGAAAAGCTATTCGGGAATGGCTGGAATCGCAGGGGAAAACATCCTCTTCGAGTCGGAAAAAAAGCAGCTCGCAAAAGTTAGAGAGCATCGAGGTGATCACGAAAGTTGCTGACTCGCTTGTTCTAAATACGCTGGCAGAGGACGACTGTGAGAGCCATGAGGACGCTGTTTTGAAGTTATATATAAAGCTGCGTCCCGGGAATCCGGCCAAACTTGAGAAAGCAAAACAATTGTTTACGGAAAAGTTTTATGATACGAATCGTTATCGTCTCGGCAAGGTTGGCAGATTCAGGCTGAATCGGAAGTTTGGCCTGAATGTTGATGAGAAAGAAATGGCCCTTCGTCCGGAAGATTTTCTGAATACAATGAAATACATAATTGGTTTGCGTAACAACGTTGGTGTTGTTGACGATATAGACCATTTGGGTAACAGAAGGCTTAGGACGATCGACGAGCTGGCTGCAGATGAGGTCCGCAAGGGGCTTTTAAAACTTCGCAGGACGGTTCAGGAACGGATGAGCATGAAGAGCCCGGAAGACGTGACTCGTATAGCGGATCTTGTCAATTCCAAGAGTGTGTCATCGAGTATCGACTATTTCTTCGGCAGGGGCGAACTGAGCCAGGTTGTTGACCAGACGAACGCTCTTAGCCAGCTTACCCATGAACGTCGTCTGAGTGCATTGGGCCCCGGCGGACTGAACCGGAAGCGTGCAGGCTTTGAGGTTCGTGACGTTCATATAAGTCACTACGGCAGAGTATGTCCGATCGAGACTCCGGAAGGAACAAACATCGGTCTAATCGTATCACTGGGGATATTTGCCGAGGTGGATGAATATGGTTTTTTGATCACCCCTTACCGCAAAGTATCCAAGGGTAAGCTTATCGGTGAGATAGAATATTTGCGTGCAGACCAGGAGATGAAGGCGATATTTGCACCTCCGAGCATGGTGGATACTGAGACAAAGCACCTGAAGAAAGGTATGGTTTTAGCGAGACGTCTTGGAGATCTGACCCAGGTTGAGAGTAATGAGGTTAATTATGTGGACGTATCGCCCAAGCAGATAGTAGGTGTGTCTGCATCACTAATCCCGTTTTTGGAACATGATGACGCTAACCGTGCGTTGATGGGTTCCAACATGCAGCGTCAGGCGGTCCCTTTACTGAGTACAGAAAATCCTCTGGTAGGGACCGGAATGGAAGTTTCGGTTGCTCAGTACTCAAGTATGGTCATTCGGTCCGCCGAAGCGGGCGTGGTTACCGAAGTGGACGGTTGCAAGATCGTAATCAACGACACAAGCGAGTACAAACTCGAGAAGTTTGTGGGTCTGAATGAGCGTACGTGTCTGAACCAGCAGCCGATAGTAAAACTTGGTGAGAAGGTCAAGAAGAACCAGATCATCGCCGACGGCGGCGGTACGCATGACGGACTTCTGTCGCTGGGACGGAATATTCTTGTAGCGTTTGTAGCGTTTGACGGATACAACTTTGAGGACGCGATACTTATCAGCGAAAGACTCGTTAAAGACGATGTCTTTACGAGCATTCATATAGATCAATTCAATGTGGAAATTCGTGAGACGAAACTCGGCAGGGAAGAGTTCACGCGGGATATTCCGAATGTCAGTGAGAAAGCTTTGCGGAATCTCGACGAGAGCGGAATAGTTCGTGAGGGCACGCGTGTTTCGCCCGGGGATATTCTTGTCGGTAAGGTGTCTCCGAAGAGCAAGACAGAGCTTACTCCGGAAGAAAAACTTCTTCACGCAATATTCGGTCGTGCGGGCGAAGATGTCAAAAACGATTCCCTTGAGGTTCTCAGCGGCTATGAAGGAGTTGTAATCAAGACCAGACGTTTCACTCGTCGCGGAGCCGGGACGGAGGAACTGCGTAAAGTTCTCAAGGAAGAAATGAAGGGCTTTGAAGCTGAGATGGTCGCAAAGGAGTGTGCTTTTTTTAAGCAGATGACGGAAGAAATTCAGCAGAAACTTAAGGTGCAATTAATCGATCCTTCAACCCGTCAGAAAGTTGGAGCCAGTGATAATGTTGACGTGATCTATGAACAGATCGAAAACTTTGATATCAATTGGGTCAAGCCGGCAAAATTTCATGGAGAAGCCGAAAAGATAATCGACAAATACTTACCGAAACTTAAAGAGATGCAGGAAGAAAAGGTTTTTCATCTTGCGCGGATGAAGCATGGCGACGAACTCCCCAGTGGCGTCCTTGAGATGGTAAAGATATATATCGCTTCTAAGCGTACTCTTTCGATAGGCGATAAGATGGCCGGTCGTCATGGCAACAAGGGAGTTATCGCCAAGATCATGCCTGAAGAGGACATGCCATTCCTTGAGGACGGCACGCCGGTTGATATATGCCTTAATCCTCTTGGTGTTCCCAGCCGAATGAATGTAGGTCAGATCCTTGAAACACATCTTGGCTGGGCGGCAAAAATCCTTGGATTCAATGCTATAACTCCTGTGTTTGACGGAGCAAGCGAAGAAGCGATCCGCATGGTTGTTGAAGAAGCAAATGAGCGAGTCCGGAATCGGAAGGAAGAAATCGAAAAGAACAACGAAGTACCTCCGGTAGATGAGTTGTTTGTTCAGATACCTGAGGACCTTAAAGCGAAGATATTTGACGGCAGGACCGGCGAAGCTTTCGACCAGGAGGCAACAATAGGTTACATTTATATGATGAAGCTTCACCATCTAGTAGATGACAAGATCCACGCCCGGGCAACAGGCCCTTACAGCCTGATCACTCAACAGCCTCTCGGTGGTAAAGCCAGGACAGGTGGTCAGCGTTTTGGCGAGATGGAGGTCTGGGCTCTTGAGGCCTACGGAGCGGCTTATATGCTTCAGGAACTGCTTACGGTCAAAAGTGATGACATAGAAGGACGAACGAAGATATACGAATCAATGGTTAAAGGCACGAACACTCTCGAAGCCGGCACTCCGATCTCGTTCGATGTTCTTTGCAACGAGATTCGCGGGCTCGGTCTCAATATTCAGCTTGAAAAGAGGCGTATCGGGAGCTTGCCAATATAGTTAAATGTTCAGGTTAACGGAGTTGATTACAAGATGGTAGAGTCTATTTACGATCGCATAAATGATTACGGTTCGGTAAAGATCTCATTAGCGAGTTCCAATGATGTACGCAGTTGGTCTTTCGGAGAAGTTCGCAAACCTGAGACGATCAACTACCGGACCTATCGCCCGGAGAAAGACGGTCTTTTCTGCGAGCGAATTTTCGGTCCGGAACGCGACTGGGAATGCGCTTGCGGCAAGTATAAGGGTACGAAGTTCAAGGGCATTATCTGTGACCGTTGCGGAGTAAAGGTTACTCACAGCCGGGTCCGGCGTAAACGAATGGGTCATATAAACCTTGCTGCCCCGGTTGTTCATATATGGTTTTTTAAGGCGATGCCGAGCCGTTTGAGCAGTCTTCTTGGCATGAAGACCTCTGATCTGGAAAAGATCATTTACTTCCAGGACTATGTAGTGACCGATCCAGGCCAGAGTCCGCTGAAGCTTAAACAACTGATGAGCGAGGATGAGTATAACGAGTCGATCAGCAAGTACGGGACCAGTTTTCGTGCATCGATGGGAGCGGAGGCCGTAAAAGAACTTTTGGTCAAACTTGAACTTGACGAACTGAGCCTGGAACTTCGTGCGGCCATGGATAAGACAAACAGCAAGCAGAAGATCAAGGATCTGACGAAAAGGCTTAAAACAGTCAACAGTATTCGTCACAGTAATAATAAACCTGAGTGGATGGTCCTTGATGTTTCACCGGTGATCCCGCCTGATCTGCGTCCATTAGTTATGCTTGAGAGCGGGAACTTTGCCACAAGCGATCTG
>CBDUSK010000033.1:0-10131 GCA_965369915.1 uncultured Phycisphaerae bacterium | reverse complement strand
TGAGTATATTGACGATCACCGTCTGGCTTATGAAGCTAAAGCTCCTGTGAACTGGTGTCCTGAGTTGGGTACTGTTCTTGCGAACGAGGAAGTTGTCGGTGGTGTAAGCGAGCGGGGCGGTCATCCTGTGGTACGCAAGCCGATGCGTCAGTGGATGCTGAGGATAACGAAGTACTGTGAGCGTCTTCTTAAGGGGCTCGATGAGGTTGACTGGTCCAAATCGATAAAGAAACTGCAGAGGGACTGGATCGGTAAGAGTATCGGGGCGGAGGTGGATTTTAAGGTCGATGGGTACGACAAGACCATTCGGGTATTTACGACGCGGCCTGATACCCTGTTCGGGGCGACATATATGGTGATGGCCCCGGAGCACGAGCTTGTCGATCTTGTTACAACAGACGAATATACCGATGCGGTCAATAAGTATCGCCAAGATGCTTCCAAGAAAAGTGACCTTGACCGGACGGACCTTGCCAAGGAAAAAACCGGACAGTTTACAGGCGCCTATGCGATAAATCCCGTCAATGATGAGAAGATACCGATATGGATAAGCGATTACGTTCTCATCAGCTACGGAACAGGTGCGATCATGTCTGTGCCTGCGCATGATGAGCGGGATTTTGAGTTTGCGACTAAGTTTAAGCTGCCGATAATCCAGGTGGTCCAGCCGCCGAAGGGAGTCGAGGAGAAATGTTTTGTCGGTGACGGAACGGCGATAAACAGCGGCCAATTTACGGGTTTGCCTACGGCGGAATTCAAGGAAAAGATTTCCGAGTGGCTCGAAGAGAATGGATTAGGCGAAAAGGCGGTCAACTTTAAACTTCGTGACTGGCTTTTCAGCAGGCAGCGGTACTGGGGAGAGCCTTTCCCGATATTGCATGCTGAGGACGGCAGAAGAATTGCACTAACCCAAGACGAGCTTCCTTTAGAGCTTCCTGAGGTGGAGGACTATAAGCCGAGCGGTGATGGTGAGCCTCCGCTGGCAAAGGCGACCGGCTGGGTGAATGTCACACTGGCCGATGGAATAAAGGCCAAACGTGAGACCAATACGATGCCTCAGTGGGCGGGGAGCTGCTGGTATTATCTGAGGTATGTCGATGCGTGCAATGACGAAGCAGCATTCGATGCGGAGAAGGAGAAGTACTGGCTGCCGGTGGACCTTTATATCGGCGGGGCCGAACATGCGGTGCTTCATCTTTTGTATGCGAGGTTCTGGCATTTTTTGCTGCATGACCTTGGATATGCTCAAAGCAGTGAGCCTTTCAAAAAGCTTATCAACCAGGGGATGATCCTGGGCGAGGACGGCCAGAAGATGAGCAAGTCGCGTGGAAACGTGATCAATCCGGATAATGTCATCGCCGATTACGGGGCCGATTCGATGCGTCTTTATGAGATGTTCATGGGGCCGCTGGAGGCGACAAAGCCCTGGAGTATGCAGGGCCTGGAGGGAGTTTACCGGTTCCTGGGCAAGGTCTGGCGTATGATGGTGGATGAGGACAGCGGGGGGCTTTTAAGTGCGGTTCAGGAATCCGAAGCTGACGAAGCGACGTTGAGGCTGCTTCACCAGACGATAAAGAAAGTGGGCAGTGACATCGAGCAGTTCGGTTTTAATACTGCGATAAGCCAGATGATGATATTTGTCAATCATATGGGTAAACTTCAAGTCAGGCCTAAATCGGTGATAGAACAGTTCCTGCTGGTGCTTTCGCCGTTCGCTCCGCATATTGCTGAGGAGCTTTGGGAAAAGCTCGGTCACACAGAGTCGCTTGCGTATCATGAATGGCCTGGCTTCGACAGTGAACTGGTCAGGGAAAAAGAGGTCGAATTAGCGGTACAGATCAAGGGCAAGGTCAAGGACAGGATAGTAGTCAGCGCCGATGCGACGGAAGAAGAGATCAAGGAAAAGGCGCTGAGCAGTGAGAAAGTACAGGCAGCTTTGGCGGGTAAGGAGCCGAAGAAGATCATAGTGATAAAGTCCAGGTTAGTTAATATTGTGGTTTAAACTGTTTTGGGGACTGAGAATCGTGACGATCGAGATCGAAGCCAAGATAAAGGTGGGATCGCTGGCCCCGACAGCCGGGAAACTGAGCGAGGTGGGCGCGAAGTTCGAATGCCAGCTTGTTCAGACAGATACATTTTTTAACGATGCTGAGAATAAGCTGACCAGTTCCGGGATCGGTCTTCGGCTGCGGCGCGAGATCGGCGGTGAGACAGACAAGGTGATCCTGACCTATAAAGGTCCGAGGAAAAAGGCGATGTTCAAGTCGAGACGCGAGATCGAGGTCAAACTTTCACCGGAGGATTTTTCAAGTATGGTCAAGCTGCTGGGGATGCTGGGATTTGAGAAGATACTTGTATTTGAAAAGAGACGCAAGGTCTGGCGGCTGGACGGCTGTGAGGTGTGTCTGGATGAAATTCCGATGTTAGGAAGTTTTGTTGAGGTCGAAGGGCCTGATGAGCACAGGATAAACGGGGTGTTAAACAAGTTACAGTTGTCAGCTCTTGAGCATATCAATAAAGGGTATGCGGGACTGATGAGGGATAAACTCGACGAGTCCAGCTCAGATCGTGAAGAGATATTCTTCGACGGCTGAAGGCCTGAAGACATGGCGGAAGTACTATGAAACCAAGTAACGGTTATGTTGCATATATCGTAAACCCGAAGTCCGGCGCGAACGCCGCGAAAAAAATCGCGGAGCAATTCGCCGAATATCTTCTTGCCAACGGTTTCGATGTTCACAAGAGCTTCAGCAAGTCCATGTCGGATGTTTGCGAACTGTCCGCTAAGGCAGCAATGGACGATGAGTGCGGGATCGTGGTAGTCTCTGGCGGCGACGGGACCGTGCGCGAGGCGGCGAACGGGCTGGAAGGCAGCGGCAAGCCCCTAATGATCATCCCGAGCGGGACGGAGAATCTTCTGGCGAACGAGTTGGGACTTGAAGGACAGATCGATTGGCTGATAACCGTTTTCGAGGAGGGAGATGAACGTATGCTGGATCTGGGCAGTGCGAACGGCAGATGTTTTACTTCGGTTATGGGTTTCGGCTTTGACGGAGATATCGTCAAACGTGTGAGCGACAAGCGCAAAGGGCATATCAGGCATCTGGATTATCTCCAGCCGATTCTACAGAGCTTCCGGGAGTATTCGTTTCCGGTACTGAAAGTGGTGGCCGACGGAGAAGAGATTTTTAACGAAGCGGGTCTTTTGTTTGTCGGGAACATATCTCGTTATGCGATAGGTCTTAAGATACTTCACAAAGCGGACTTCGGGGACGGCCTTTTGGATGTGTGTATTTATAAATGCGCCTCCCGGCTGCGGCTGATCAAGCATTCAGCATTGACGATCTTGAAACTTCATGCCGATGCTGAAGATGTTATCTATCGACAGTGTAAGAGTGTATATGTAAGTTCACCGAGCAAAGATGTCCGTACGGAGATCGACGGTGATCCCGGCCCGGGACTGCCGATGCAGGTCGAGGTGATCCCGCAGGCAGTAAAGGTGATAGTTCCCAAAGGGGGCAAGAGGGCGGGGATACGAACCAAAATTAAAAAGATATTAAAATAGGACTTCAGAAATGGATTCAAAAAAGTTTGAAACAGGAAACGTTGAAGTCGGAGGTAATTCTGATTTTTTCGTCATAGCCGGCCCATGTGTACTTGAAGATGCCGAGACGTCTCTTGAGATAGCAAAAAGGTTGATGGAGATCAGCGCGGCGACAGATGTTCCGATCATCTTTAAGGGCAGTTTTGACAAAGCGAACCGTTCGAGCATATCGAGCTATCGGGGACCCGGCCTTAAAAAGGGTCTTGATATCCTCGCCCAGGTCCGCCAGGAGACTGACTTTGCGTTGATGACAGATGTTCACGAACCGGCCCAGGCAGCCAAGGCGGCTAAGGTTGTCGACTGTCTTCAGGTTCCTGCGTTTCTGTGCAGGCAGACGGATTTGCTTGTGGCATGTGCTGAGACGACAAAACCGGTCAATGTGAAGAAGGGGCAATTTCTTTCGCCTATGGAGATGGAAAATGTTGTCGAAAAAATACGCTCGGCCGGTAATGACAAGATCATGCTTACCGAGCGGGGCACATTTTTCGGATACAATCGGCTGGTCAATGATATGACCGCAATAAATGCTATGCAGCAGTTGGGTTGTCCGGTGGTGTTTGACGCGACTCACAGTACGCAACAGCCGGGGGGACTTGGAAATTCAAGTGCCGGTCGGCGCGAAATGGCACCGGTTCTGGCTAAAGCAGCAGTTGCGGCAGGTGCTGACGGTCTATTCCTCGAAGTTCATACTGAACCCGAAAAAGCCAAATCCGATGCGCCCTGTATTATGCCGATCGAATGGGTCGCAGAACTGCTTGCAACGTGTAAAAAGATATTCGATCTTATCAGGGACTGAGACGATGCGTAAGGCAAGGAAATATCTTTTTGGTCCCGTAGCATCACGGAGGCTCGGAAGGAGTTTGGGGGTCGATATTGTACCGCTTAAAAGGTGTACCCAGAACTGTGTGTATTGTCAATTGGGTGTTGATGGCGAACAGACAATTGAGCGTAAGGAGTATGTGCCTATTGCAGAGGTACTTTCGGAACTCCGGGAGGAGATAGCAGAAGGGCTCAAGGCCGATCATATCACTCTGAGCGGCAGCGGTGACCCGACACTGAACTCGCGATTAGGGGAACTTATCGACAGCATAAAAACGCTGACGGATATTCCAACAGCTGTAATCACAAATGGGACGTTATTTAAAGTTCCTGAGGTCCGGGCGGATTGCGCCAAGGCCGATGTCGTGCTTCCAAGCCTGGATGCCGGTGACGAGGAAATGTTTTCGAAGATAAATTGTCCGCACAGTGACATCAGCTTTTGTGATCTTGTGGATGGATTGTGCAAATTCAGGTCGGAGTTTTCCGGTCAGATATGGCTGGAGGTGTTTTTTGTCGAGGGGGTCAATACCGGCGCCGACCAGATCGAAAAGATCAAGGCTGTTGTTCAGCAGATCAGGCCTGATAAAGTACAACTCAACACCGCGGTAAGACCGATTGCGGAAAAGTCAGTCATCAGAGTGAGACCGGAAAAACTCCGATCCATCGCCGAGCAACTGGGTCCGAACGCCGAAGTAATTGCCGATTTTCCCAAGGTCGCCGACATTGCCGATGCCGGCTCAGTTCATGAAAAGATATTGGCGATGCTCAGGCGGAGGCCTTGCAATATGGACGATATCTGCAATGGTCTGGGAATAGGCAGGGTAGAAATGGCCAAGATGATCGATTATCTGGAAGGAAAAGGGATTATCGAGTCTGAGTCGAGTGGGGGTAAGATTTTTTTCAGGCTGATATAAGGTTACAGTTGTATCATTCGATACGTGTTTTTGTGATTTGTAAAGTCAATTTCAGCCGATACAAATTTTATAGGACCTTTTTGGGGAAATCTGCGTCCTGTTTTTTGAAAAATTGTCCAAATATTCATTAATCCGAATTCATTATCGGTCGACAAATCCTTAGGCGAAGGTTCTTTGTGAACAATTTATATTTTTGTCAGGAAATTTTGAAAATCCGCTTTAGTTAATTGGATTTAGCCCGATAAAAGCATTAGACAAATGTTTTCTCCGTTACGGAGAGCGTATTTTGGTGCAAAAAAGGCAGTATGGACAAAGGAAAGAAGCAACTTGTTTTAAATAAAGGGTCTGAAAAATATATTTTCAGATATGAAACCGGCTGTGAAAGTGAGCTGTTGGATTCGCTGGTTGAACAGGCGGATAACGATCGGACTGATTTCGACTGGTTCGATGCTGCGGTATTGAGTTTTAAGCTCACACAATCGCTTATCGGAGAAGCTGACAGGCTTTTATATAAGGATATGCCGGATATGATGAACTCTTTTCTGAAGGAATATGACTGACTTGTTGCGATGACAAGAACAGTAAGTATAACGGGCTTTACAAAAGGTATTCAGATACAGGAATTTTGTAGTTAGAAGGGTATACCATGAAAGATTGTGCTATTACTCAGGATTTTTTGAGTTACTTAACATATGAAAAGCACTTTTCAGGCCATACAGCTAAATGTTACGGAGCTGACCTGGAACAGTTTACGAGCTTTTTGGCATCGAGTTCCGGTTCGGGTTCGAGGTCTGAAAGTGAGGGAGTTGGTCAATGGTCCGGTCAGAGCGGAACGACGACAGCGCTTGAAACAGCGACGGAGACAAAGCTCGAAGAAAAAATCCTTGCCGTGGACGCAGATACGGTCAGAAAATATATGGCGGAGCTGAACCAGAAACAATACTCCAAATCGACGATCGCCCGTAAACTTGCAACTCTTCGCAGCTTTTATAAATTTCTGGTCAAACGCAATTATCTGCATTCGAACCCCGTTACATCGATCAGGACGCCTAAGCAGGAAAAGAAACTTCCGCAGTTCCTTGAGTATGAGGATGTTCAGCGGCTTTTGAACACACCTCCGGCGGATAGCTGGCTTGGGGCACGAGACCGAGCGATTCTGGAAGTACTTTACAGCACCGGAATGCGGGTCAGCGAGCTTGTATCTCTGAACATGGATGATGTTGATTTTCTGGGAGAGGTCATCCATATCAGAGGCAAGGGCAAGAAAGAGCGGGTTTCCCCGATAGGCTCAAGCGCTCTTCAGGCGATCCAGCATTATATCGAATTCAGGAACAAAAGAATGCAGAACGACAGCACTTTTGACGCGAAGGTTCTGTTTGCCAATAAGCATGGCCAGAGGCTCAGTACCAGGAGCGTACGCCGGAAGATGGATAAATATCTAAAGATGGCGGGTCTGGATCCCGCTATCAGTCCGCATACCCTTCGTCACAGCTTTGCGACGCATATGCTTAATAACGGAGCCGACCTGAGGAGCATCCAGGAGCTTCTGGGTCACCAGTCGCTGTCAACAACGCAGGTTTATACGCATCTTAGCACCACGAAGATCAAGGAAGTTTACGACGACGCTCATCCAAGAGACTCACACGAAGAATTCAGTCAGTCTTAAGCTATAGTGCCGATGAATTGAGAATTAAAAAGCCCGCTGTTTAGCGGGCTTTTTTGTTATGCTGAAAGTCCTGTCTGATTAATTGTCATTTCAAGTTGAGTTGTTAATATTCCCAAGATATTCTGGAACAAGTTCTTTGATCAGGGTGACGATCTTTTGATGATCCTGTGTTTTTGCTACACTGAGAAGTTTTTCGATGCCGGCGTATAGTGTCTGGCGGTCAGCCGGGATATTTTTCCAGGTAGCGATTTTGGGGTGTTTTGTGGGGAGCATATCCTCGCCTTCAATGGAGAGTTCCTCGAAAAGCTTTTCTCCCGGTCTGGTTCCGGTGAAAACTATTTCGATATCTTCGCCGGGTCGAAAACCGCTGAGAGTAATAAGTTCCCTTGCCAGTTCGACGATTTTTACCGGTTCTCCCATATCGAGGACAAATACTTCCCCGCCTTTGCCTAAAGTTGCGGCCTGAAGTACGAGCTGAGAAGCTTCCGGTATAGTCATAAAATACCGCTGCATCTCAGGGTGGGTTACCGTAACCGGTCCACCCAGGGCGATCTGGTTTTTAAAGATAGGGACAACCGAACCATTAGAGCCGAGCACATTGCCGAAGCGTACGGTTATAAAGTGAGTATCGCTGGTACGGTTGAGGTCCTGAATATACATTTCGGCAATTCTTTTTGTGGAGCCCATGATGCTGGTGGGGTTTACGGCCTTGTCGGTGCTTATCATCACGAAATCATCGGTTTTGAAAGCACCAGCGAGTTCGGCAACAATCTTTGTGCCGATGATATTATTTTTGACGGCGTCCCCGGGATTTGTTTCCATCAGTGGAACATGCTTGTGGGCGGCGGCATGTATAACGACCTGTGGTTTGAATTCCTCGAAGACCTGTTCGAAAAGGTTTTTATCGGTGATGTTTCGTACAAGTGCTTTCATGGCGACATCGGGAAAAGTTTTTTGCAGTTCCCGCTCGATAAAGAACAACGGATTTTCAGCCTGTTCGACGAGCAGGAGCAATTTTGGTTCAAAGTTGCATACCTGACGAGCCATTTCAGAGCCGATGGAACCTCCGGCCCCGGTTACGAGGATGACCTTGTTCTTGAGGAACTTTTCGATCATATCCAGGTCAAGATGAACCACATCTCTTCCGAGCAGGTCATTGATATCCACGTCACGGATCTGTGAGACCTTAAGTTTGCCGGAAGCAATATCCGTGATCGACGGTATAGTTCGGAATCGTATTTTGGTGCCCTGACATACCTGCACGACCCGCCTTAATTCTTTGTGAGTCGCGGTAGGTAGTGCAATTGCAATTTCATCGATGTTTTGTTTCTGGCAGATATCAGGCAGCTTTTCAACGGTTCCGATCACGTTGATACCGTGGATGCTTATTCCCTGCTTAACAAGGTCATCGTCAATAAAGCCGATGGCTTCGTATTGTTCGACCTTCATCCTCATGATCTCCCGCAACAGAGCTTCGCCGGCATCGCCAGCCCCAATTATCAGCAGGCGTTTTATACGTGAGCCGGCTTCAGAAAGAAATTCCTCGTGATACATCCTCACGACCATACGCAGGCCGCTGAGCAGCATTATTGTACAAAATAAATCGAGTATAAAGACACCCTGGGCTACGGCGGTCAAAGAATACAAAGGCCTTCGGATAATATCCACATTCAACATTCCGAACCAAAAGGCGACTATTATAATAGTGCTTATAAGTGAAGCCCTTACGATTCCAATAAGATCAGAGATCCCGACGTATCTCCACCAGCCTCGATATTGTTTGAAGAAGGTGAAAATGATAAGCTTAAGCGGAAGTATGAACATTAGCAGAAGGGGGAACTGTTTGAGCAGCCATTCTCTGCGCAACTGCATATTGCTTGTGAGCAGGAATGACAACATCAGCGAGACTGTAAAGACCAGTATGTGGGCAAGAATGATCAGCGGTTTCCTGAATCGGACTAAAAGATCGGCAGATAATGCTGAAGGTGCATTGTCATTATGAGAAGACCGAGTTTTGCCGCTGTTATCGGGTTCGGGCATATTCTACTTACTCCCTATTATGTTTAGCAGTAAAGGAAACCTATATCATAGTAAAAAATTAACAGGATGTCAATGTTGTTTTTACTGTTTCCGTAAGCATATTAAACTTCTGGAATCGTTTTTTAATGATCGCCGTAGAAAGCAGGGGCCCGACGGAAATTTTTATCACGGGTCTGTTGATTTTGGCTAAAAAAGTAAATGAGAAAGTATAAGTATTTTAAAATCTCGTTGCCCTTTTATTCGTCTTGGTCATTCTGGCTCGAAACATCAAGAGTGCCATATTCGACATTTTCATCTTCGAATTGTTCTGTATCTTTCAAGAGATTGTTGTCTTGGAGCCCTTCGTCATTATCGTAGATCTTTTCACCTTCTTTTACAAGTCCCTGTTCGACCATAATCGCATACTTTATGCAGTACCTTGCCCATGGTTTTGCTTGTAGCCTTACCTTTGGAATAGGCTTTCCCGTGCCTTCACAGATGCCGTAGAAACCGTCATTGAGCCGTATTAGAGCATCATTTATTTCAACGAGTAATTTTCTTTCACTGTCCATCAGCCCGAGAGCGAATTCCTGCTCAAAGTTGTCGGTTCCAATATCAGCCATGTGTATGGGCATGCTGGAAAGGTCGCCGGAAGCATCTAAGCGTGACTTTTTCAATGCTTCGCTTTCGATAGAGTTTACATCACCGATGATCTCTGCTCGTTTGACAAGGAGTATTTGCTTGAAATGTTCAATTTCTGCAGCGGTGAGAGTGCTTTTTTTACGTTTTCTGCTTTTTTTCTTTACAGAAACGGTTTTCTTTACTTTTTTCACAGCGTTTTTTTTCTTTATTGCTTTTTTAACTTTTTTTACAGTTTTTTTTGCCTTCTTAGCCACTTGTATGTCTTCCTTAAAACTTGTTTGAGTATCAGTGCCTGAATCTCAGAGGTACTTCAGCACACAAAAAACCACATTATAACCGAATCGCTTCTAAATCTAAAATCAAAATATACTAAGCAGTCAGCGGGAATTTGCAAGACAAATTGTTATAAAGTTGTAAGTTCTTTTGCAATAAGGGCTTAAGGTAATTCTCGCGAGGGACTTCGGTGG
>CBDUSK010000032.1:0-10163 GCA_965369915.1 uncultured Phycisphaerae bacterium | reverse complement strand
AGCCTAAAAATCGATGATACCAAATTAACCTTTTTATGCAAAACAAAGCCAATTTATTCTTTGGAAAATTGAATAAACAGTACGTGATTTTACCTGCCTAAAGGCAGTGGGCTCTTTGAAAAATCAATAATCGGCATTTGATCTTCCTCGAACGGTAAAGATCATTTTTTCACATTGACAGGTGATGTTTTTCCGCAGCGCGGGCAGTTGACCTTATTTGCTTTAAAGTTTGGGGGAATTTTCATTTTAATTCCGCAGGCACAGGTAAGAAATACGAAGCTGTTTACCTTCCGCATGATGTCGCCGATCTGCCGGAGCTGCTGTTTTTCGGAGCGTTTTGATTTGGCAGAAGCCTTGCGAAGTTCAACGCTCTGAGTTTCCTTAAGAGCAGAAGCGGGCATGACGGTTTCACCTCCCACTGTCTGGCTGTAGGAGTCGGAATAATCCTTAAATGATGCGCCTCGTGACATATTTTTTAAGATCTTGATCCTTTCGTCGATAGGCGGGTGTGTGCTGAACAGGCTTACGGCCTTTAATCCCTTGAAAGGATTTGCAATATACATCGGAGCGGTAACTTTGTTTGCAGAGGTAAGTTTGATATCGCTTTTGGAAATTTTTTCGAGAGCGCCTGCAAGTCCTGCAGGATAGCGGGTAAGCCGCACGGCCCCTGCATCGGCGAGATATTCACGTTTGCGGGAAAGTGCAAAGTACAGGATGTTGGCGAAGATAGGCGCTAAGATGGCGCAGACGACGGCGATGATAAGAAATATGATCTGTGCCTGGCCGCCGCCTCCGGAAGAGGAGGAATACCTTCGCTGTCTGCCGCCCATCATGGAACGGTAGAACATACCCCGCAGGAATATCTGGGAAATAAGCACGATACTGCCGAGCATGACGCCTGCGAGAGTAACGAAGAGAATATCACGGTGGAGGATATGACTCATCTCGTGGGCGATGACTCCCTGCAATTCGTCTCGGTTCAGCCTTGCTAAAAGCCCCGCGGTGACGGCTACTGAAGCGGTCTCGGGTTTTCTTCCGGTTGCGAATGCATTTGGTGCGGGGTCGTTGATGATGTAGACCTTGGGCATTTTGGGCAGGTTCGCGGCGATGTTCATCTCTTCTACGACGTTGAACAACTGGGGATGGACATCCGATGTTACCAATTTAGCCTTGCAGGACATCAGCAGGATCTGGTCCCCGCTTGAGAAACTTATCGCCATTAGGATCAGCCAGACGACGGTTGCGATGATAAGGCCGAAAAAACCGCCATCGGGTCCGGCAAAAACCAGGCCGAGTACGAAGCCCAGTACCATAAGACATACTGCCATTGTGGCCAGCAGTATGATCGAATTTCTCTTATTTGCTCTTATCTGTTCCCACATAGTTTTTCTTCGATCGATCCGGAATTAAAAATCAACTCTAAGGATGCTTGATTTACCGTCTTTTTTCAAAATACCGGTATCTTTAAAGGTTTCTACCCTGCCTGTGCCGGGTTCACTAATTTTTACAGTATACATACCATCCTTAAAAACCTTTGGTGTAAATGAAGATCCATTAGCGCGAATAGTGTATACGATCTCATCGTTCTGCTGGTCGATGACTTGTACTATCGGATGATCCAGGCCTGTTGTTTTAATAGTCGGCAGATATCCGAAGGCTTTGCGTCCATAGTTATCCAACTGGTCTATTGTAACGGGCCAGCCGGAGTATTGCCGGTTCTTATTTGCAGGGTCTGTAGGATCAACCATACGCGGCCAGCATTGGATCGTTATCTGCCGAGTTGTTTTGTTAAAACTGACAATTCCATATCCCGGCATTCTATCGTGCAACTCTGCCGGTTCCCTTCCTGTTTTACGAGGATTAGTGTGGGCAAGGATCGTTACTTTGTTTCCAAAACCATCATAATAATCACCGGTATTTTCATAGCCTCCTTTAAGTTTGTGTACAGGCGGTTCCTTTGGCGCCCACCATCGCGGATATAAATTGGCAATCGAAGGCACACAGAATGCCCAGTTCGAATCCCTCCAATCATCTATTCCGTATCGAACTATTGTCGAAAGATGCTGATCTCCGCAGATATGAAAAGCAAAACATTTACGCATTGTGTCAATAGCCTTGTTCCTTCCTGTTTGCGGCCAGCCATTTGCATCAAAATCGGCATAGTAAAAAACTTTATTCTTTGAATGATAATTTGAACACATGCTGAAAAGTGTCTGTGAGACAACACATTTCATCACGGTCTGTTCCCAGTTCTGTCCCCATTCATCAAGAAACTTTAACTGCCTTTCACCGAGCAGTTTTTTATCCGGCAGATCAAATATTTTGGGATCATAATCCGGTTTGTCAATATGGTCCGGCCTTGGTCCCAGACCCTCGGGAGCAACTCCTTTGCAGCCGGACTTGAATTTACGATCCTCGATAATGGCAAAGTCAATGCCGCCGACATTAATTGAAGTGTAAAATACCGTTATGCCCTGTTCAACGGGAGTAGGGTCATAAGGGTCGGGCATATGGCTGGTCTGTTGCCGCTGGACCATATTAACATAAGCCGCCGGTTTCATATATCCGCCATCCCAATCTTTTTTACAATGTCTGCCGCCTGCTCCCCAGAGATTCGGATGTCCTACATCATGATCATCAGGCAGGCAAATTGTAGGACGGATCCTGATCATATCGCCAAATATCTCCCCGAATTCAAGCCAGTACTTCGTATGGTTTGTATGGGGATATACCTGGTCACCTGTAAAGATCAGGATGTCAGGGTCAATTTTATTGATATTTTCAACAACATCCTGCTTTGATATTTTTCCTCCCCCGGGACCACGAGAGTTGCCTGTGAAGACTGCTGCGACTATAACTTTTTTTTCTTTAGGATCGTGACGTATAATACCCTCATAAGGCTGCTGGTTCTCGTATAAAACCTGATACGCCAGATCTTTCGAAGAATCCCAGTTCTCTACCCTGAATAAAGCATTGAACGCAACCGGATCAATCTTTGCAGCGGCAATTTTTTTCCATTTGCCATTTTTTTTGATCGCAAGATATGCTTTTTGGCCTGAACTCTGCGGCAGAGGATAAAACTGAGCGGAAAGCTTTAATACACCATTATGTACGGTATAAAGGGCAAAGCAGACTTTTTTATTTATTTTGACACCATGCTTTGCATCCAGAGTTTTATTTGTTGTATCAACAGTACAGCCATTCAGGAAGAGGCTAATACAAATATACAGCAACAATGTTATCTGTTTTTTGATCTTATTCATTTGCTATCTGTTGTGTTGTCAGACAAAGTACTTATCAAGTCCTGACTGTCAATATTCTATTGTTTAGGTTCAGTTATCCTGCAAGTGGCGTTCGTAGAAATAATATCTAAAAACTGACCTTCGGTACTTTGCGTTCGGCGGCGTCTTCGATCTCGAAGAAATCGCGTTTCGTGAAGTTGAACGAATTAGCAATAATGCTTGACGGGAACACCTGAGTCTTGTTGTTAAAGAAGAGTACCTGGTCGTTGTAGCCCTGTCGGGCAAAGGCGATCTTGTTTTCGGTGCTGGTGAGGGTTTCCTGTAGTGAGAGGAAGTTCTGATTGGCCTTTAGCTCCGGGTAGTTTTCGACAACGAGCATAAAATTGCTTAGCGCGCCTGAAAGGGCGGATTCTGCTTTTCCGGCGTCGGCGACGTTGCCAGCCCCCATTGCTTTGCTTCTGGCTTCTGTGATGGCTTCGAAGGTTTCTCGTTCGTGCTGCATGTATCCTTTTGCGGTCTCGACGAGGTTGGGGATGAGGTCGTGTCTGCGTTTTAGCTGGACGTCTATCTGTGACCAGGCGTTATCGACCTGATTTCGCAGGCGTACGAGCGAGTTATACATACCGATGACGAAAAAGATTATTAATACGACAATTACGCCGATGACAATAAGAGGTACCATGTTAATTCTCCTTAAATAAAATTATTACGAATCCGGTCTACCTTGCGGAAAACCTGTACGCGGCTACATGCTTATATTTTTGTCCGGGCTGAAGTATCGCGGAAGGGAACCCAGGCTGATTTGGCGAATCCGGGAAATGCTGTGTTTCGAGGCAGAAGCCGTTTCTTAAGTTGTAGACGGCTCCGCCTTTTCCGATGTTACTTCCATCGAGGAAATTTCCGGAATAGAACTGCATGCCCGGTTCGGTAGTGTAGAGGTCCATGACCCTTCCGGTGGTTGGTTCATAGACGCTGCAGGCTAAAGCGAGGTCGCCGCTGTCATTGTTCAATACCCAGTTATGGTCGTAACCTCCGCCGAACTCGAGCTGCTGGTCCTTTTGGTCGATGCGGGCACCGATAGAAGTCGGTTTTTTGAAGTCCATAGGTGTACCTTTGACGGGTCTTATTTGGCCGGTGGGAATAAGTCCTGCGTCGATAGGAGTTATATGGTCGGCGTCGATCATTATCTCATGGGCCAATATATCGCCGGCGTCGTGGCCTGCGAGGTTAAAGTAGCTGTGATGCGTAAGATTTACCGGTGTTGGTTTATCGGTTTGGGCTTCGTAGCTGATCTTCAATTCGTTTTTATTTGTCAGTGTATATATGACCGTGCATGACAGGTTGCCGGGGTAACCTTCCTCACCATCGACACTGAGATAAGTCAACTTCAGTGCGGGCCCATCGTTCGTATGCATGGCTTGCGCGTCCCAGATGACCTTGTCAAATCCTTTTATTCCGCCATGAAGATGGTTTGGGCCATTGTTTACAGCAAGCGTATATTCTTTGCCGTTTAACGTAAATTTTCCTTTGGCGATGCGGTTTCCGTATCTTCCCACGACCGCCCCGAAATATGGTGTGTCTTTAATAAAATCATCGAGGTTGTCATACCCAAGCACGATATCGGCAAATTTTCCATCACGGTCCGGCACGTGCAGTTCGGTGACGATACAGCCGTAGTTTGTTATTTTCGCCACCAGGCCGTTCGAATTTGTCAATGTAAAGAGGTCGGCCTTTTTGCCCTGGGGTGTTGAGCCAAAACTTTCTTTCATAATACTTGTCTCCCTTGTAATTTCTGTCCGGCATCCGTATAAAAACACCGTTGCGGCTAAGGTTAAAATAAACAGTCGAACACAAGGTCCTTTACTGAAATCTTTCATTTAAATTTCTCTCTTGAACAGGTTCGAGCACCACTGCCGACAAACGGGACCCAGGCTAAGCCGAGTGGATATCAGTTTGTCTGCTCTTTTTGAGTTTTGGATTTTTCTTTCTGACCGAACATATCGGCCAGGAGATCGAGTACCCTTCGTTCTTCATCGAAAGAGCCGAATTCCAGCACATCCTGGAGTTCACCTTTATCAAACCATAGACCATCGGCTTTTTTGCATTTGTCAATGAGTATCGCGGACTCGCTGGGGCCTACGAGAATTTTTTCCATTTTCTTAAGGCAAATTGGGCAAGATTTCGGAGTTTCGGAGCATCCCTTTGCGGTCCTGAAAGAAGACAGAAGCATTTCTGCCTGGTGCTGGTTCGGAAGGAGCATTTCGAGTTCGCCGGCATCGAGCCAGATACCGCTGCACTGCAGACAATAATCGACCTCGACTTCGTCGAGTTCGAGTGTGATCATCGCAGTTTTACAAACAGGGCAATCCATGATATCAAATCTTTAAGATAATAAGGATATGCTCATATTACCCTGAATATACGATGTAGTCAAGCCCGGAAAAACACAAAATATAACCTTTGCCGGGTTGAATCTTTGTTCTTGACATGGCTGAATGAACTGGACTATCATACCCTTGGCAGTTAAATATTGCACATGGAAGTGCGTTTTTGCCGGTAAAAACAGAGAAATGCAGGATAAATAATGATAGTAGACTGTCATACACATCTTAAGTGCCGCTCAAGGGAGGTTGAGACGGCTGAACACCTTGAGGCCTGTGAGAAGGTCGATGCGTGCATAGTACTTGCGGCGGTCAGTGAGGATTCGGCTGCTGCGAACAAAGAAGTCAGCCAGTATGTCAAGCAATGTAAGAAGATGACGGGTTTTGCGGTTTTCAATCCTCTTAAAGATAAAGTCAAGGTAAAAAGCGTATCGGCATGTACGCGTGATCCTGGTCTTAAGGGTATTGTACTTTATTGTTCGGAGCAGGGATTTCATCCTGCGCACAGCAGGGCGATGCAGCTTTATGAATCGGCGGAAGAATTGTCACTGCCGATATTTTTTCACAATTCCGGCCCCTTCGGTGCCGATGCGGTTCTGGATTACTCTCAACCTTATTTACTTGATGAGATCGCAAGACGGTTTCGGTCGCTTAAGATAGTCATCGGAAGGATGGGGCTGCCTTTTGTAGATCAGACGCTTTGTCTGCTTGCCAAGCATGAAAATATATATGCCGATCTTAGCGTCAATCCTGACAAGATCTGGGAAGTATATAACCTTATCATAAGCGCTCACGAATCCGGGGTGATGGACAAACTTCTGTTCGGCAGCGGTTACCCGTTTGCCCTGCCGGATAACTGCATAGAGACACTTCTTGGTTTTAACAAGCTGGTCGGAGAGGGGAACCTTCCTACGGTCCGAAGAGAGAATATCCGCACGGTAATAGAGCGTGATACTTTGTCTCTGCTTGGTATCAGTTAATCGGACCGGTTATATCGATCAAACACAAAAGGGAGCATGGAGGCGATATATAATGGAATTGCTTGAAGAGCAAAGAGAGACCTGGGGCACTCGCGGGGGATTTGTTCTTGCAGCGGTAGGCTCAGCGGTGGGCCTTGGCAATCTGTGGGGTTTTCCATATAAACTTTACTCTTACGGGGGGGGAGCATTTTTGATCCCGTATATAATTGCAATGGTCTGTATTGGGATACCGATGCTTATCCTTGAGTTCAGTCTGGGGCATTTTACCCAGCGTGCGGCACCGGATGCCTTTGCCAGGGCAAATAAGAAACTCGAATTTGTGGGCTGGTGGGGAATTATCTTAGGCTTTGTCATTATCACATACTACCCGGTGCTCCTGGGCTATTGCTTCAGCTTCATGGGATACAGTATCCAGGGCATCTTTAACGGAGGCCAACTCCCATGGGCAGGAGAAGGAATCGAAGGTGTCGAAAACGCAAAGAACTTTTTCAATGAAACATACCTTGCAAAGATAGACGCACCTGCGCTTGGAGCTATTCGGACAAACATACTGCTTCCATTGGTTATTGCGTGGGTTGCGATGTATTTTTGTATATTCCGAGGGGTGAAATTCGTCGGCAAGATCGTCTGGCTGACGGTTCCTTTGCCCTGGCTGATGCTTGGGGTGCTTGCGGTGAGGGGTCTGACATTGCCTGGCAGCATGAAAGGTCTTGTATTTTATCTTGACCCTGTGTGGTCTGAATTAGCCAAGCCGACGACGTGGCGGTTCGCATTCGGTCAGGTTTTCTTTTCTTTGAGTCTTGCCTTCGGTGTGATGATAACCTACGCAAGTTTTTTGCATAGAAAGAGCGATATAAACAATAACGCTGCGATCATCGGCCTGGCTGATTTTGCGACGAGTTTTATCGCTGGCCTTGCGATATTCGCGACGTTGGGCGGAATGGCATTCGTAACCGCCCAGGCGGGCAATGCGGTCGAGGTGGAAAACGTGGTTGATGCGGGTCCCGGCCTTACCTTTATCGCTTTTCCTTATGCCCTGGCTCAACTGCCGGGCTCTGCCTGGTGGAGTTTTATTTTCTTTTTCACCCTTGTTACGTTGGGTATAGACTCGGCGTTTTCCATTACCGAATCCGTTCTTGCCGGGATAGTGGATAAGACCGGCTGGAAACGATGTATAGTGCTTCCGGTCATGAGCCTGATCGGGCTTGGATTCGGTCTGGTTTATATTACGCAGGGCGGTCTTAACTGGCTTGGGATAATAGACGGCTTTATCAACGGCACGTGGGGGATCGCGTTTCTTGGCCTGCTGGAATGCGTGGTATTAGGCTGGCTGTACCGAGTTGATACTTTACGTGCCCATGCAAATGAAAGAAGTGACTGGCACATTGGCAAATGGTGGAATTACACGATACGCATTTTTATCCCCATAGTGCTGGGAACTTTGTTTTTGTGGAGCCTGTTTGATGATTTTACGAATCCTGACGGTTTTTTCAGGGACACTGACGGTAAATGGATACTCTCGAATTGTGTCGGTGTTGCTGTAGTCGGGATTTCACCTGTGATCGCGGTACTCATGAGCCTGGTAAGAAGTCCTGCAAGGATTGAGCACGGCAAGCAGATAGAGCTTAAATATCCGACTCATCAGGCGGGAAGGCTTTTAGGGGTGATCGGGTTTGTACTTTCGTCAGTCGGGATGATCGCGATCGCTTATATGCTGATCTCAGGAAATGAGTCGGTATTTTTCCTTCCGCTTTGTCTCGGTGTATCGGGAATCGGTATCAGTAACTATGTTCTTGAGAGGTATGACGGTGCAGACGAAAAACCATCGGGATTTGCCCGCTGGGCGGGAATATTGTCGATCCTGGATATAAGCGCATTTCTTGCGATACTGCTTATTCGAATGACAAAGCCGGTAAGGATCGAAAAAGCCGTATCTGAAGTTTCTGGCAAGCTCTCCGGAGTGTCATACGTGATCTTAGGCGTAGTGTTTCTGATGATAGTGGTTGGTCTTGGATGGTGTTTTTATCGTGCAATAACGGCAACGGCAAAAGGTATCCCGGTTGAGCCTCAGCTGGCAGAAGATACTGCTGAATAAAAAAGAAACGGGGCGTCAGCTTGTTTTTTTCGTATTCCTATTTAAACCCCGATATATCCTTCTTTATATATTTTTTGCAGGCTTCTTCGAGGTCGATATTACTGATGTTCGCCAGCGTACAAAGCCAGGCAAAAACATCAGCGAATTCTTCTTTTTTGTTGTCACCGTCCCGGCTGGACAACGCCGTTGCTAATTCACCCACTTCTTCTATAAACCACATAAAAGTTGCTGGAGTACCCCTCTGGCGGTCCCGCTTTTCGTATTTATCCCTGATAAGCTGCTGAAATTCTCTGATTTCCATCTTCTATCGGTAAGAAATATACTACAAGATGTCTGAGAGTTTTGCCCTGCCGTAAATCTCTTTCACTTCCCTTGTTGCTTTCTGGCAGATATCTTCCATCTTAAGGCTGAAAGGAGCATTATTTGTTTGCTCCGCGAGGTGCAGATGGCTGATCATGGGCCCATCAACCGCCTCGATGATCTGAAGCATTGTGATCTCCTCAGCGGCTCTTGAAAGGAAGAATCCGCCTCGAGGACCTCTTTTGCTTCTTAAGACATTTGCCCTTACAAGCTGTTGGAGAATTTTGAGCAGGTACTCTAAGGGAATACCGTACTCTTTTGAAACCCTTGCTGCCAGTACAGCACCGTCTTTGTAGTTTTGTGCTATAAAGCCTACTGCAACAAGCGCATATCCTGTTGATCTACTGATTTTCATTTTTACCTCCCATATAAAAACTGTATTACAAACATATATCTTCGCCTTGTTAGACGGCAAGAGGACTTACGATTAAAACTTACTTTCTATACCCCCTTATCCAGTCAAGGCCTGTTGCATCTGTCGGGGACGACAGTATCGAACAACTTATCTTTCTTTATGTTAACCTTATCTGACTCAATAGTCTTATTATCAACAAATGTTCAGGAGTTGCAAGGGATTTATTACCCAGTACAAAATTTTTAAAAAACCACTGCTAATGGGATAAACGCAACCTGCAATATCTTCAATATAGTTCAGCACGCAGTATCATTAAAAGTTAATTATTTTGCAAGAGATATTTGGTCATTAAGAAAAAAAAGTCCGTCAAATGCACAAAAACCCGTCAAATGGCAATAATCTTGACAATTCCGGGGAAATACTTTACGATTTGCAAATTCGCGGGAAGTCGTATTATGACCTCTAAAGTAATGAATCTTAGCCCGGAAGGGCCATAAAATCTGTTATGAAAGGTAATTTGTTCAGGAAATTGCTATGAATCAGGTTGAGCCTAAAATAAGCATTGAATACAAAGGCAATGTGACGATCGCGATATTGACGGAAGAAAAGATTCTCCAGGAGGTCGATATTCATAGCCTGGAGAATTCGATCATGGCTTTGATCGAGCAGGCCAGCGGGATAAATCTGATAATAAACTTCTGCAATGTCAAGTTTCTGACGAGTTCGGCCCTTGGACTTTTGATCCGTGTG